>NZ_JAJNJI010000011.1:0-126873 GCF_022386165.1 Mammaliicoccus sp. P-M58 | reverse complement strand
TTGATAAATACAAACCTTCTATTTATCTTGTTTGGTCAGTCTTGATAAATACAGCACTTCTATTTATCTTGTTTGGCCAGTCTTGATAAATTCGGCGGCTCTAACCCCCACCTCTCATATCTCTTTTATTTATATTTATTCATCATTTCTTGGGAAATGTGGCAATAATCATCTGGGCATTTTTCTAAACGGTCTTGGTGTTCTTCTGCGCTTCGTACATAATTCTCTAAAGGTTTAACCTCAACTGCAATTCGGTCTGCATCACTTCTATTTGCTATAAATTGACGTGCATCTTCTAAATGATGCGCTTCTTCACTATAGACACCTGTTCGATATTTTAACCCGACGTCTTCACCTTGTTTGTTCACACTATATGGGTCTATAATTTCAAACAAGTATGACATCAAATCTTCTACTTGAACGATTGCAGGATCAAATACAGTCTTTACACATTCTGCATAACCGTCATATTCACCTTCAAGAGTACGACTACTTCCGTTTGCCCTACCTGCTTCAGTCTCTATTACACCAGGTAACGTCTTTACAAAAGCTTGTACGCCCCATAAACAACCACCTGCTAAATATATCGTTTCCATAGCCAACTCCCACTACACTTTTATATTAAGTGTTTTTGATTATTACAATTTTATTATTAAATCGATTTTTAAGATAGACTATATACTTAAACCACTTCAAATAGCGCCATCTATGTGAATATCTATCAAAGTAATTATATTCTTTAACAACTTTCCAATTTTCTGGCAAAATATCTTTTAGCTCTACCACATTATTATAACCAAATTTAAATAATGGTTTACTAGAAAGCTTAGAAACAGATGGATGATTATTTGTATGTTTAGTCATAAACTTTGAACAAAATTCAGAAGCAATTACTAAATGATGCTGATTAAATGACCGAGCGATTTCTTTATTCACAGCTTCAACTTCTTCTTTCTCAAAATACATTAACACACCTTCAAATATTATTAAAATCTCACTATCTTCTTTAAAATGTACATTACGTTTAACATCATCAATCCAACTATAATCAAACATAGACTTATTAATCATTTTATAAAAATATGTTTCATTAAAAAATCGTTTTCTAAGATTTATACTTTCTGGTACATCAATATCAATCCATGGAATCTTGTTCAATTTCAATCGACTGAGACGCGTATCTAGCCCACATCCAATATTGATAATAAATGGATGATTAGCATGATTAATAAAGTTTATAACAATTTCATCTAAAATCTCAGTCCTAATACTAATACCAAGCTGTGATAGCCAGTCTACATATGTATCAAGTAAAAGATCATCTATTTCTTTTATTATTTTAACAGATAAAGGATCATCGATAATTGGCATATCACTTAAAGTCTCTCTCGCCTTAGCAGCAAGTGGTATTAACATAGATTCAGGTATTCCTTTTAACTCTGACATATCATAGCCTCCCACTAGAATTTTAAATTTATTATTACACATTGTAAAAAAATGTCAATTTAAACTTTTTATTCTTTTTAAGGAAGGCTATTCAAATTATGATAAAATACAATAAATCTCAAAAAGTAGGTGTAAAAAAATGATATTACCTCAAAAATTAAAGTATGGAGATACCGTAGCAATTATTTCATTATCTAGTGGTATTGCTGGAGATGAATCTATTATATGGAGAACTTATCAAGGTATTGAACGTCTCAAATCCATTTTTCATCTGAATGTTAAAGTTATGTCAAATACATTGGCAGGAAGCGAATATTTATATCATCATCCTGAGAAGAGAGCTGACGATTTACATAAAGCATTACTTGACCCAGAAGTTAAAGCAATTATTAATTGTATCGGTGGTGCAGAATCAATCAGGATCATACCTTTTCTGGACCAAAATATTATAAAAAATAATCCCAAGATATTCTTAGGTTACTCAGACATCACTTCTTTACATATGTATTTTTACAAATTAGGTATCACAACTTATTATGGACCAGCACTTTTAACAGATTTTGCTGAAAATGTAGCGATGGATCAATATACAATAGACCATATTTACAAAACTCTATTCACAACTGACGCTTCTCACAATATTAAAAACGCAACTTATATCCGAGATAGTAACGTTAGATGGGAAAAAGAAAATCAAATGATTCAAAGAGGATATATAAATAAAGGAGAATATGAATTAATTAATGGTAGTGGCATAGTGAGTGGCAAACTTATTGGAGGCTGTTTAGAAACGTTAAATAACCTTCGAGGAACTGACCTATTTCCAAGTTCATCTACTTTTAAAGATGCTATCTTATTCATAGAGAATTCAGGTAGCTTTAATAATACCTTAATTATTGAACAAAATATCAGAACACTTGGCTACCTTGGTATATTAAAAAATGTAAATGGTATTATCATTGGAACACCTGCAAACGGTACGGACAAAGAAGAAATCAAAAATATTTGGAAGAAAATGATGAAAGAATGGGAAATTGAAGATACACCTGTTCTATATAATGCTAGCTTTGGTCATAATGAACCAAAATGCATATTACCTTATAGTGTAACAGCCGAAATTAATACTGAGCAATTATCCTTTACCATTAAAGAAAAAACTGTTTCAAATTAAAATCAAATTGGAGGACTACTATGAAATTAGTTGCATATAACGACAATTATTACGACAAAGTTCAGTCATATCAAATGGATGATTCACAACTTCAGTTTACAAAGTCTCCACAAGAAAATATTGAACTGGCAGCACAAAATAAAAACAGACATTGCATATTAGGATTAACAGAAGATGATAATCTGGCTGTATTCTTCGTCTTGCATGAACATAGTGAATTTACAAAGTACTTTTCAACACCTGATGAATCCACAATCTTTGTAAGATCATTATCAACAGATAAACGATACTTAAGACAAGGCTGTGCAAAAGAAAGCTTACAGCAACTCAATCATTACTTATCAGAACATATGCCACATATAAAACACATTGCACTCTTAGTAGATATTCCAAATCAAATTGCATATGAGCTATATATTAAATTAGGCTTTGTAGATACCGGCATAGAAATAAATAACGATGGTGATTTAACAAAATTAATGGAGAAGGATTTGTAATCCCCTATTTCTTAACTCATTCTTAACTATTATTAAATAACTTTTAACTGCCTATTTTTTGGAAATTTTTATATTATAATCAAGTCATCAAATGATTGGAGATGGTTATACATGAAATTCAAAAAATTAATTCCTGTTACTTTATCTGCTGTTATTCTAGGTTTTGGTGCGGTAAGTGTTACTGATTCTCATCATGCTAATGCTAGAACGTATTCTCAAAATGGATTAACGCTTCATGATGATACGCGCTTACCTTTCCATACTGATCAAGATTTAGCAGCTCTATTAAACAAAGATACTGACTCATTAACTAAACAACAACTTATTGATTATTTTAAATTATTAGGCTTTAAAAATGTAGGACAAGTTATTAAAACTGCTGAAAAACAAAATATTGATGTTTCTGCTTTTTATAAATACAGAAATCATAAAGGTTGGAAATAAGAAATAACGAAGTTGAATGGCATCATACATGCTATTCAACTTTTTATGTGAATTTACATATTATGATTCATATTCATTTAATTGTACTTAACAACTAAACTTTTTTATACTATTTAAGAAATTTTACTTTTTTAATGATTGAAAGTTTGGTAAAATCTTAATGCATTAATTAATTTAATGGAGGAATACAATATGGAAAATATAGAGAGAGAAGATTTATTACAAGATTTTAAAACTAAGCTTTTACGATTGAATTCTAATTTTAAATTTCTATGTGGACATGTTGCTAATAACAATGGTTATTCATTAAATTACCTGAACTTATTGTACTTTATTAGTGAAAATGAAGGTATGACATTAGCTGGACTTGCTGAGTCTCTAGACATGGATAAAGGGAATTTAAGTCGTTTATTAAATGAACAAATTAGAGAAGGCTTCGTAGAAAAGAAAATGGACAAGGAAGATAATAGAAGAATCCATGTATTTGTTACAGAAGTTGGTCGTGAAAAAATTAAAGAATTGAATAAAATATGTATCACAAATCTAGATTACTTATTAAAAATATTACCTGACGAAGAATTCACGAACTTTATATCCACTTTAACTAAATTAGACAACCACTTTGGCGATCGCACAAAAGAAATTAAAGAAGGCGAACTACAAGTTTAACTTTCTCAATATATCAGTCAATATAACTCCATTTCACCCTCGAATTCTCACAAAATGATAGATAAAAACGATTTCATATTATTTTACAAAATCAAACAATTGAAAAATGCAACTTTTTTGATACAATATAATGAGGATAAAAATGTGCATTCATATAAAAATTGTTCCATATCAACTAGATACATTCAAATTGACATATTATATAAATAAAAAAAGAGAATTAGAGGAGATAAGAAAATGGATTATAGAGTACTATTGTTTTATAAATATACAACAATTACTGACCCCGAAACTTTTGCAGCAGAACACTTAGAATTTTGTAAAGACCTTGAACTTAAAGGACGTATTTTAGTAGCAACTGAAGGTATCAACGGTACACTTTCAGGTACGAAAGCTGACACAGATAAATACATGGAACAAATGAAAGCAGACAAAAGATTTGAAGGTATTACATTCAAAATCGACGAAGCAGAAGGACATACTTTCAAGAAAATGCACGTGCGTCCAAGACCAGAAATCGTAGCATTAGACTTAGAAGATGATGTAGACCCTAGAGAATTAACGGGTAACTACTTATCACCAAAAGAATTTAAAGAAGCTTTATTAGAAGAAGATACAATCGTAATTGACGCTAGAAATGATTACGAATATGACTTAGGACACTTCCGCGGTGCAATTCGTCCAGATATTACAAGATTCAGAGATTTACCAGACTGGATTAAAGAAAATAAAGAACAATTTATGGATAAAAAAATCGTCACTTATTGTACAGGCGGTATCCGTTGTGAAAAATTCTCAGGCTTCTTATTAAAAGAAGGTTTTGAAGACGTAAGCCAATTAGAAGGCGGAATCGCAACTTACGGTAAAGATCCAGAAACTAAAGGTGAATTCTGGGACGGTAAAATGTACGTATTCGATGAAAGAATTAGCGTAGACGTAAACCAAGTTGAGAAAACAGTAGTCGGTAAAGAATGGTTCGATGGCACACCATGTGAAAGATACATTAACTGTAGTAACCCAGAATGTAACCGTCAATTCTTAGTTACAGAAGAAAACGAACACAAATATCTAGGTGCATGCTCACACGAATGTGCATCACATGAAAGAAACCGTTACGTAAAAGCACACAACATTAGCGAAGAAGAAAAAGCAAACCGCTTAGAAAACTTTAAAGCATTAGTATAAAACAAAAAATATCACTAAATAAACCCCCTTACTAATCGAGTAGTAAGGGGGTTTGGTGATGCCTATGGAAATTATGTATCATTAATTAAAACGAAATAACACCTATTATACCAGCAACAAATATCATAAATACTGAGGAACCTATTGCCCATTTCATAACAACTTTTTGGTTTGTACCATAATCTATGCCTAACATACCGACTAATAAATAACCGGCAGCGTAAAGTGGACTTAATACGTGTAATGGTTGTCCTAATATGGATGCTCTCGCCATTTCAGCTTTTGCTACACCGAATTGTTGGGCAGACTCTGCTAAGATTGGCAAAATACCATAATAAAATGGATCATTGGCCATAAAATATGTGAATGGCATACTTAAGATTGCTGTGATGAGTGCGAAGTGATTCCCCATTGATTCAGGAATGACATTTACTAATGCTTTTGCCATCTCATCTACCATTTCAGTACCATTCATAACCCCTGTGAAAATTCCAGACGCAAACACTAAACCTACAACTGCTAATACATTGCCTGCATGACGTTTAATCAATTCAGATTGCACTTCAAGGCTTGGATAATTGATTAGTAATGCAATTGCAAAGCCTATCATGAATAATACTGGAATTGGTAAGAAACTTGTAATCAATGCGATTAATAACAATATTGTTAAAAGTGCATTAACAATCACAATTTTAGGTCTTAATAATGCTTTTTCATCTTCATCTGTACCATTAGAATTATGCATTTCATCAAGTGTTAAACTTAAATGATTTTTAATACCGACTCTTTTTCTTTCTTTAACACCTAATACATAAGCTGAAAATACAGCAAATAGTATACCAGCTATCATCACTGGAATAATCGGTGTAAATACTTCTTCAGTCGTTAACTGTAGCGAAGAAATCGCTCTTGCAGTTGGTCCACCCCATGGTGTCATATTCATAACGCCAATAGATAGTAATGCTAACGTTGATAATATGTATAAGTTCATGCCCATTTTCTTATATAAAGGAAGCATAGCCGTAACGGTAATAATAAAAGTTGTCGTGCCATCTCCATCTAACGCAACTAATGATGCTAAAGCTACTGTTCCAATTGTAATCTTAACTGGATCTCCTTTAACAGCTTTCATAATCGCCTCAATAACAGGATTAAATAATCCTGCGTCAATCATAACCCCAAAGTATAAAATTGCGAATACGAGCATAATACCCGTTGGCGCGACTGTTAATAGTCCATCCACCATATATTCGCCTAATTTAGAATAAAACCCTCCAATCAGTCCGAAAACTGTTGGCACTATAATTAATGCTGCTAAAGCTGACATCTTTTTGCTCATAATGAGAATCATAAAAATGATAACCATTATAAATCCAAGTATTGCCAAATTCATGTTGTAGTACCCCCTCTATTGTATTTTATTATTGTAAGCGTTTTTATAAATATTCGCAATAGACTATTTTAAAAATTTTCAGAATATTAATAAACTTATACTATTATAAAAAATACCATCCAAATATAATTTGGACGGTAATGTGATTAATTATTTAAAGCTAATTTAATATGTGCTAAATGATGTTCTTCGTGCCATGATAATTTCGCGATTTTAAAGGCTACTGTTGTTTCGCCATTATCTTCATGAATGAATGCGCGTTTCAGTTGTTCTTCAGATAAACTTCGTCCAACTGCAACTATCCGTTCATTAATACCTTCTAACATTCTAAGTGAACATTCGATAGGTAATTCATTATCTGGTAATTCAATCCATTTTTCTTGATCAAAACCAACTATCGTTGGCTTTCTATCATCAGTCAAAGCAATCTTCAAACGTTGATACATATTCAGTTGAGAATCAGCTATATGATGGACAAGCTGTCTAACTGTCCAACTACCTTCTCTGTACTTTTTCTTTAATGCTTCGTCGTTTAATCCATCAACAACTTTTCTTAATCGATTTGCGTAGTTACCAATCTCATCTAACCACTGATTAATATCATTCATTGTTACTTTTTCAGGTAATTCTAATTCTCCAATTGGAAATCTTACATCCACAATAATCACCCTTTTCATTAGATTAAATTCATCTTTATTATAGGTTATATTTAGGATTAATGAAAATTAAACAGATCGTGTCGTGAGAATATCTTGAACACTTTATTGATTGCGAATTCTTTTACCGTCTTCGCTATCAAAGAAATGTGCTTTATTGATATCAAATGCCAATCTTATCTTATCACCTGCATTACTTTGCGTTCTTGAGTCTAGTTTAGCGATAAATGAATTGCCATTTAATTCCGAGTGAATCATAATTTCTGACCCTAATAACTCACTAACTTTAACATCTGATTCAAATGGTGAAGCTATATCAGAATCAATAAATAATGGTTCATCTCTTATATCTTCAGGTCTTATCCCAAATTTTATATTTTTATTTTCATATCCGTTATTTTTAATTAATCTTTGTTGAGCTTCTGTGATTTTGACTACTATATTACCTAGATGTAATTCTTTACCTACAACTTTAGCATCAAATATATTCATTGCAGGTGATCCAATAAATTCAGCTACAAATAAATTCTCTGGCTTATCATAAACTTCTTTAGGTGTACCAATTTGCATGATTTCACCTTTGTTAAGTATCACAATTCTATCTGCCATCGTTAACGCTTCTGTTTGGTCATGTGTGACATATATAGTTGTTGTACTTAATCTTTTATGAATCTTAATAATCTCTGCTCTCATTTGTACTCTTAATTTAGCATCTAAGTTTGATAATGGTTCGTCCATAAGAAATATCCCTGCATCACGTACAATTGCTCTTCCTAAAGCAACCCTTTGTCGTTGGCCACCAGATAAATCTTTAGGTTTTCTTTCTAAATACTCGCCTAACCCTAGTATTTCCGACGCTTCTTTTACACGACTGTCTATTTCATTTTTAGGTAATTTATTTAACTTTAACCCGAATGCCATATTATTATAAACCGTCATATGTGGATACAATGCGTAGTTTTGAAACACCATCGCAATATCTCTATTTTTGGAGTCTATATTATTCATTCTTTTTTCTTCAACATAAAAATCTCCATCCGTTATATCTTCTAAACCTGCCACCATTCTAAGTGTCGTTGATTTCCCACATCCTGATGGACCAACAAATACAATGAATTCTCCATCGTCAATTTTTAAATTAAAGTCCTTTACGATAACGGGACCCTTTTTATTATATTGTTTAGTAATATTATTTAATTGGATATTTGGCATAAATTCACTCCTCTATATAATGTTCATATGAATTTGCAACATCGAATAGTATATATTCATTGTTATTATTCACGATTAATTGAATACCTTGAGAAATCTTTCTAGCATAATAGCCAGATGGAATAGACATAGCAGGATGTCCTGTTAAATTAAAGATATTTGTATATTGAACCATTACATCTGATATATCTTCTTCTTTATGACGTCTATTGATATATGCTTGATTCACAAATGGTGTAACAATTGGCATGACTGGTGTTAAAATAACATCGACATCTGAAAACAATTTATTAAACTTTTGTGTAATATAACGTTTCTTATCTAATGCATCATTATAATCATCATTCGAAATCGATGCCCCTTGCTTATTTATAGAAACAATACGCTCTGAAGGATATAAACCTTTTTTCTCTCTATCATATGCAGTTCTAGAAATATCTTTTGTACCTATTGTCCTAGAAACTTTCAAAGGATCGAAACTCATCAAGAAAGATGTATCTATTTCAACTATTTCATAACCAATAGCTTGTAGAACATGATATGCAAATGACATCATATTATTGATTGTTTCATCATTTCCTTCATTGAAAAAAGCGTTTGGCACACCAATTGTAGGTTTATTTTCTGAATTAGGTTTTTCTTTCAAATGGTTTAAACTATTAAACAGACGCTGACAATCTTGAACTGTTTGTGTAAATACACCAATATGATCAAGTTCTTTAGAAATTGTCGTCATGCCTTCTAAATAAAGCGGATTATACCCTAGCTTAAATCCAACAACTCCATTACACGAAGCTGGAATTCTAGTAGAGCCCGATGTGTCGGTACCAATTGCGTATGAAACGATGCCTTCAGCCACACTTACTGCCGAACCACTTGATGATCCACCTGCAGTAATGTACTGATTGAGAGGATTGATAACATTGCCATACGTTTCATTTTCTGACGTCACACCTAAAGAATATTCATACATATTTGATTTGGCTAAAATAACGGCACCTAGCTCTTCTAATTGTTCAATGATAAATGCTGATTTCTCAGGAAATAATTGATTTTCTCCATATAAAGTACCATTCGAGGTTAATAATCCTTTCATATCAAATACATCTTTAATGACTATAAATTCACCAGCAATATTTGTTTCTTTTGGTATTTCAAGATTTTCAAGCCTATTCATAACGAGATGTTCATCAAAATTAATCAATGCATTACTGTGACTTTTATTAATTTTTTCGATTATATGTTTTGCTTCACGCAATAACTTTTCTGCCTTTATACTCATTATTCACATCGCCTTATTTTTTAAAATTTGTGACTGACTTCATTGCATTTGAAATAACCGAATTTATGACGACAACGATATAATCAATTCCTTGATCAATCGCTTCTGCAGTAGACAGTTCATTACTTGTCACAACACCAATTTTTTTATTGCTATTTTTCACTTTTAGAATCAATTCATCCAATATGCTTTGGAATTTTTTCGATGATATATCTAATCCTAAATTGATTGATAAATCTGTCTTACCTATAAAGACAACATCTATATGATCTACTGTTAATATTTCATCAATGTTTCTGATAGCTTCTTCAGTCTCTATTTGGATAGCAATTGTTAGTTGCTTATTTGCATGATCTAAATATTCTCTGCCATTATATAAACCATATTTAGCTGCTGGGATTGAATATGAAACGCCTCTGTTACCTAAAGGTGGAAATAATGCACATTGAACAGCATATTCCGCTTCTTCCTTATTATTAACCATGGGTATTTGTATGCCATGTGCACCACTATCTAATACTTTTTGTATCTTATCACTTTTATTTACAGTTCTAACAATTGGCGTAAGACCAACATATTTAGAGACTTTAACTAATTCTGAAATATCAGGTTCGCTAAAGGCACCATGTTCATTATCAATAACAACAAAATCAAAATGCGAATATCCCATCATTTCTATAATGGATGTATGATTTAAACTTAAAAAGCCGCCGATAACTTGCTGTTCTTTATTTAACTTTTCTTTTAAAATGTATGTTTCCATTATCGATAACCTTCTTTTTAAATATATTTTTTCATGACTTTGATTACCGCTTCAGGTTGTTCCATCGTTACAAGATGCCCAGCATCGCTTATAACGTCTAATGTTGAATGTTCAATTTGACGATTCATCTCTTTGCTAAAACTTACTGGACATACTTCATCTTTTTCTCCAACAATAATATGTGTGTCATTTTTAATTTTTGCTAAAGTTTTATAGTAGTCTTGTCGAAATTCTAATGATTTCAATTGATTTAATAAGGCAACTTCTCCAACATTACGAGACATATCCATTATTTGATTATCTAAATTTTGAGTATGTTTAAAAACTAAATTAGATAATAGATAGTCTCGTGTAATCTTTTCAAATTCTTTTGCCTCTGTTAATGCTTTAAAATGATGCCAATTTTGTATTTGGTTATCATTAGGCAAATATGGATTTGTATCAAATAACAAAAGTTTTTCAATTCTAGATGGTGCTTGATTAACTATTTCTAAACTAACAATACCGCCTAGCGACAAGCCTGCTAGAACAAATTTTTCAGGTGCTTCTTCTAATAAACTCGTTGCCATTTTCTCTATACTATCTTCTTGTGTAACATCTCCCATTACAACGTGATATTTATCCGAAAAATATGCCATTTGCTTTTCCCATAACTGTTCATCACATAACATGCCAGGTAACAATATCAAAGTTTTTTTATGATTCATTTTGTATTAAACTTCTCCCATATTTAATTTTTCAGCCATTTCTTTTTCAAGGTCTTTAAAATTACTCGGTGGAATCATTTTTCCTTTGTTATCTACTTTGAAATCATATTCTTCACCTTTTTTCACTACTTTTGGATCCCATATTGGATCAGGTCTATCAAACACTTCATGTTGTTCTAATATTGAGAATATCCAAGATTCTTCCTCAGATAAATTTTCAAATCCTCTAAACATATATGGTGGTAAAGAAATCATATCCCAAGGTTCTAATATAATTTCACCTTCAATTTCATCTGCACTATTACCCCAATAGAATCTCCACTTACCTGTTAATATGAAAAATGTTTCGATATATTCATGCGTATGATAAGCTGGACCATTTCCTTTAGGTGCTTTCACCATACCAATTTGGAACCCATGTGGCTCAGTTATTTGTGGACTATAGTTTTCATTTTCACTTGCTGTATCACCAATAAGTGCATAATTTAAACGGTTATGTCCAGGGACAATACTGTCTATAAACATTAATGGAATTGCTTGATTCTTAATTTCGTTAAATCTTACTACCCAATTATTTTCTAGTTCATTTTGTGTATAATTTGTCTTTTTAGTCATGATCATTTCCCCTTTTTTATAATCTATTAAATGCTGACATTTTATGGCCATGCAATCCTTCAATATTGGATTGCTGAACTGAGTGATTTGCTAATAAATCAATACCTTCACCACTTATTTCTTGGAAAGTAGCAACTTTTAAATAAGTACCAACCCATAACCCACCTGTAAATCTTGAAGCTTTATTTGTAGGTAATGTATGATTCGTACCTGATACTTTATCTGAGAATACGACAGAACTATTTTCACCTAAGAAAAGCGAGCCAAAGTTGTTTAATTGATTACCAATTTCTTCATAGTTTTGACAATGTACATGGATATGTTCTCCAGCTATTTCATCCGAGACTTGTATTAATTCTGCTTCATTTTCAGCTATGATGATCTCCCCATGCTTATCCCAAGATTCAAATACTGGTGAATCTTGTTTAAAAGCCTTAAATTGCTCTGAAATTTCATGTAACGTTTGTTCAGCATTTTCTTTAGATGTTGTAATGAGAATCGCTCTAGCATTTGGATCATGTTCTGCTTGTGCTAACAAGTCTGATGCACATAATTTTGGACTAGAATTACCATCCGCTAACACAACAACCTCACTAGGTCCAGCTAACATATCAATACCAACTTTTCCGAAGACTTGTTTTTTAGCTTCTGCAACAAATTTATTACCTGGACCTGTAATAATATCTACTTCTGGAATCGTTTCAGTTCCATAAGCCATTGATGCTATCGCTTGTGCCCCACCAACAGCATATATTTCGTCTACACCAGATTGGACTAATCCATAAACTGTTGCAGGATGTATGGATCCTTCAAATGCAGCTGGACTACATGCGATGATTTTCTTCGCACCCGCTACTTTTGCAGGGGCTACAACCATAACCCCTGACGATAATAACGGATATCTTCCACCCGGAACGTAAGCACCAACTTTCTCTATAGGAATGATTCTATGTCCCATCCTAATACCATCACCAAAATCTTGGTCTATAGGCTTCATACTATTCATTTGAGCTTCTGCGAAATTCTTAACTCTCGTTACAACTTGATCGATTAATGCTTTTGTTTCTTCATCTAATTTTTCGATTTGTGTTTTAATTTCTTCATCAGAAAGTTTAAACGTTGCTCTAGTTGAATTTCCAAACTTTTGTTCATATTCCTTTAAGGATTTATCACCATTATTTTTAATGTTATCGATTATGTCAGAAACAATATCCACGACATTTTTATTTTCTTGTTCGCTTACTGCATTTGATTTTTTTAAAAACTCCATTTTATATCCCCCTTTATTTCACTGCTCCGGCACTCATACCTTTAACAAATTCTTTTCTTACAATAAACATAAATACAATTGTAGGTAACGCATATAAAATACCTGCTGCAGCCATTTCATTCCAAATTACACCATTTTCTCCGACAAAGTATGAGAGTGCGATCGGTAAAGTTACAGCTTTTTGATTTGTTAAAATTAAACTGAACATATACTCATTCCATACAATGACAAAGCAGAACACAGTAGCTGTTATAATACCTGGCTTAGCCATCGGTAGAATAATATGCCATATGATTTGTAATTTATTTGCGCCATCAATTGATGCTGCTTCTTCAATACTTATAGGAATGCTGTCAATGAAACCTTTAATTAACCAAATTGCATAAGGAATCGTATGTCCTAAGTTAACAATAATTAATGCGATTAATGTATCTAGTAAACCCCACTCTTTAAAAAGCGTAAAGAATGGAATCACATTGACGATTAATGGAATAAACTGAGTAGACAGAATCAAAAATAGCAATAATTGTTTACCAAAAATATTAAATCTCGATAAGCTATATGCTGCTAAAATACTGACTGGCAAAGTGATTAAGAGTGCAACTAGTACAACAATTGAACTATTTAAGTAATAAGCACCAAATTCGTACTGACTACTAAATACATTTTTAAAATTATCTAATGTTGGCTCAAAAATCATACTTAAAGAATATACATCTTCACCACTTTTAAAAGCTGTCAACACAATCCAAAATATTGGGAAAAAGAGACAAATTACGATGAATATCGTACCTATTAATTCAAATGCATTAAATAGTTTGCTTTTTAAAATATTCATTATGACCATTCATCTCCTTTCACTAGCTTTCTCATATAAATCATGACGAATATAATTGTTATGATTGCGAGAATATATCCTAGCGCTGCGCCATAACCCATTTCAAAATATCTAAATGACGTTTGATAAACTAGGAAGTTTAATACTTCAGTTGAATTACCTGGACCGCCACTCGTCATGGTAACGATTGGATCAAATTGCTTAAGTGCAAACATTGTCATTAATATTGTCGCTAATAAAATGATCGGTCGTAAAAGTGGTAATGTTATTTTGAAAAATATTTGAATATAATTAGCTCCGTCCATTCTTGCCGCTTCATAGACTTCTTCAGGCAACCCCATAATTCCACTAATAAACATAAGGGACATAAATGGTAGCCATATCCAAACAGCAACTGAAACTAATGCAAATAATGCGGTCATTGGATTTCCTAACCATACAATATGGTCTAATGGAGGAAAGATTGTTCCAATAATCTTATCAAATACACCATAATCTGGATTTAACATAAACTTCCAAGAGTAACCGACTAATGCTGGACTCAAAGCAAATGGTATAATCAAAATTGCTCTTATAAATGAGAAATATTTTTTATCTCTACTTAAAAGTAACCCTATTAAAATTGCTAATGCTATCGTGATAAACACAGTAGCTAATGTAAAAATGAGTGTTACTTTCACGCTATTCCAAAAGATAGGATCTTTAAATGCTCTAATATAGTTATCTAAACCGATAAATTGTCCAATTTTATTAGATGTTGTTAAATCCCATTCATGCAAACTAATCCAAAAGGAATTAATCATTGGATAAAACGTAACCATTGCCAAGATAATTAAAGCAGGAACAATCATGAGATACTTAAAATATTTTGACGCCATACAATCCCCCCTTTATTTATCGTAGTAGCCTTCTGAATCGAGTAACTTCTCGACATCATCTGCAGCTTTATCTAAACTCTTTTCGACATCATCTCCAGTTGCCATATTCGAAATTTCTCTACTTAATATATCCGATACTCTTGGCCAAATTCTTGATGTTGGTAAAGTATCCGCTTCTTCAAAGCTGTCCCCAGCTATATTAAATAAGTTATCTCCTAAATCATTCAGTTCTTTATCTCTCAGATTCTTCTTCTGCACAATATCAGTCGAGAATTGCTCTGGTGGTGATTTTTTTGTTAATGAATCTTTTACTATGGATTTTTCATTTTCTTCCTCGCTTAGCCATTTCATGAATTTCCAAGCATCTTTTTTGTTTTTTGAATCTTTCATCATACCTAATGGGAAAGTTGAGATACTGGATACTTTGTCTCCACCTTTCCAAGTCGGAACTGGAACAAATCCTACATTATTTTGTACTTCTTTAGCAGAATCTGCGCCATTAAAATCTGAATATACCCACCACCAGCCAAGCCACATTGCTGATCTACCTTGTTTAAAATGCGTTCGTGAGTCTTGTTCTCCAAACTGTACAGACCCTTTAGGCGCACGGTCTTTTCGAATTAAATCTATGTACTCCTTAGTCGCTTCAACACCTTTTTTGTTGTTGAAAATAGGTTTCATATTCTTATCGAAAATATCACCATCATTTCCCCATAAATAAGAAGTCCACATGTACAAGTTCTGACCATTATTACCTGATTGATAATAAGGTGTTATGCCATATTTACCTGTTTCTTTTTTAATTTTTGCACTTGCTTTATTTAAGTCTTCCCACGTTTTTGGAGGTTCAATATTTAACTTTTTGAATATATCTTTTCTATAAAATAAAAGTTGCGTATTGGCTCTTAATGGTAAGCTATAAATTTTGTTATCATACGTTGATAATTTCATCGTTGATTCAGGAAATCTATCAAAGAACTTTTTGTCTGTATAGCCATCTAATGGCTGTAAGAATTGTTTTATAGATGGACCCATAACGTCAGCATAAGTCACTAAATCAAAACTCGGTTCCTCCGAAATACCCTCAGTCGTAATTCTGTTTAATAAATTTTCGTATGGTACACCTACGAACCTCACTTTAATACCTGTTTCTTTCGTAAATTCTTTACTTCTAGCTTCCCAAGCATTAAATTGTCCAATATTTCCTTCTGTAACAGCAATGGTTATCGTATGCTTGTCGTTTGAGTTTCCTTTTTTGATATTACCTTGAGCACAACTGCTCAGTAATAGAGTTGCTACAATAAGAATGGTAACTATTTTTTTATTCATAACATCTCTCCCCTCATGAATTATGAGACCCCTGTGAAATTACCATCATCATAACTATCAGATTCTTCATTATTTTCAGTCTTTTCTGTGTAGACTTGTCTCAATACATCCAATCCATCGAATAACATCCATTCCTCTATAATCTTTTTATTTCTTACTTTGTAGTGGTTAATGCCATTTATCTCAATTGTCTTACCGCTCGCTTTTCCAAAATAGCCAATACCGCCATGTACACCTTGAATTCTCCATCTTACTGCGACATCCCAGTTATCCTGACCTTCTCTTTTGTTATTTGTAACGCGATCAATAATCACTTTTCCGTTTGGTATAGATGAGAATAAATTTAAGAATGTCCCTTGAATTTCACTATGCCCAACCATGTCTCGGTTTCTTACAAAGTGCAATACAGCATTTTTTTCATAATGATCTTTAACTTTATTGATAGATTTTCTTGACCAAATTTGGTTGAACATCGTTAATATAAAATCACCAATTTCAAAATCATTATATTTAGGTACATAATGACTTGGTTGCAAACCTTCTTCAGCTGATTGTGAAATATTAAATTGTAACGTTGGCGATAAACTACGCGTTTGTTTAGCAATTCTTTTCGCGATTTCAATAGGGTCAAAGCCAAGTTGTTCCACCAAATGATGTGTATCCATTACTAACCACTCTTCATATATTTTATTCTGATAGATTAAGCAGTCTGCGGTCGTTCTAAACATCACTTTTCTTCCTGTCGCTTCACCATACAATGTATCTCCAAGATTAGTTCCGACAGATTTACCTCTATGAGAAGTAAAGAATCCATCTTTATCATTTCCAGACCATATGACACTGTAACCTAGACCTGATCTATCTGGGAAAGACTGCAATGTTTGCAATGTTCCAGATATTACTTCATTGACACCATGACTATTTACTAATCCCCTATGAATTTGAACACCATAGCTATATGTGTCATATATAAGTCCGATATCTTTTTCTTTCCATATTTGTCGCGTGATTTTCACAATATAATCTACAATATTTTGATAATCTCCAAAGCCTTCCATAGATTGCTTCTTCATTTTGCTTGGATCAATATTGATATAACCTTCGTCATCCATTGAATCAATCATGTTTACTTCTGAACAATCTGCATAGTGTAATACAGATGAATATTCTGCTTCATTTCCTGTATTTACTTTCTTTACTTCATTCGTATTTTTCTTTTCTTCAGCCATATTAAGATTCCCCTTTTTTATTTTGAAGTATTTTCCGAATTTATGAATGCGCTTTCAAAAATCACCAAACAGTCCAACCCCCATCGACAAACACCGTACTACCGGTCATCATATTTGAAGCATCCGATGACAATAGTAGTACACTGCCAAATAAATCTTCTTTATTCGCGAGTCTGCCTAACGGTATTCTATTTAATATACGCTCTTTGAACGCAGGATCTTCAAACCAATCTTCAGTTAAATTTGTTTTAATAAACGTCGGTGCTATCGTATTAACATTGATATTGTATTTAGACCATTCAATGGACAATGCTTTTGTAAATTGAGCAATGCCACCTTTTGTAGATGAATAAACGGATCGTTCATAATAACCTACATAGCCCATTTGTGAACTTATATTTATAATTTTTCCTTTGTTGCTTTTTTTCATATATACACCAATATATTTCGTTAGAAAGTAAACACTTTTGAGATTAATATCCATTTGTTTATCCCAATCATCCAGTGTTACTTCTTCAATTGGTTTTTGTATATTAATACCTGCATTGTTGACCAATATATCAATTTGACCAAAATCTTCATAAATGCTTTCTGCTAAAGCTTCTAATTTGTCATGTTGCGTTAAATCAAATGGATAGATTCTGGTTCGACTATCATAATCAGAAAGTTCCGCTTTTAATGCTTTTAGTTGTTGTTCATTTCGTGCTATAAGTGCTATATTAGCGCCATTTGCATATAATAACTTTGCGATTTCTTTACCGATTCCTTTACTCGCGCCTGTAATGACTGCCGTTCGTCCTTTTACTGAAAAAATTTGTTCAGTATTATATTGATTCATTGATTCAACAACCTCCTTCTTTAGCTTCACCTGTTGTTTTTCTCAGTATGAGTTGTGGTTGAATAACAATATCTATATCGTCATTCACATCTTCAACACCGATTTGTTTCATTAAGTTCTCAATTGCTAAAGTAGCCATTTTTTCTTTCTGTTGTGCAATAGTTGTTAATTGTATAAATGAATTGCCAGATATGTCGATATCATCACAGCCTATGACTGATATATCTTGTGGAATTTTTAATCCTTCTGAAACAGCTGCTTCCATAATCGCTAAAGCCATATTATCTGTTGAAGAAAAATAAGCTGTGGGTGGATTTTGTGAGTTCATTAATTGTTTTGCAAATTGATATACTTTTTTATATTCTAATTTATCCATATACATTAATTCTTCATCCACTTCGAGATTGTATGTATGAATAGAAGATAAGAATCCTTGTAACCTATCATAAAATGTTGAAAATTTTAGAGGACCTGATATATATGCAATTCTCTTATGATTCAGTTCCACAAGGTGTTTAATCGCCATTGTAGCCCCTACATAATTGTCTAATACGACATGCCTGTTGTAGCCCTCTTTATAAATTCTTCTGTTATAAGTAATAATGGGAAATTTTCGATCGATTAAGTTCACGATAATGTCATTCGTCATTCTAGTAGAAGCAACGATAATTCCGTCCACTCTTTTAGCAGTCAAACTGTCTACTGATTTTTTGAAATTATCAGGGTCGCTTTCTGAATCAATGATAATGACTTCATAATTGTATTTTCTAGCTTCTCTTAAAATTGTTTGAGCAGTTTCTGAATAAAAAGAATTAGAGATATCTTCTATTATTAAACCAATTGTATTGGTCTTATTATTTGCTAAGCCTCTCGCAATTTCATTAGGAGAATAACCTAATTCTTTGATTGCATTTAATACTTTTTCTTTCGTTGCCGCCTTAATATATGGATAGTTATTTAATACTCTTGAAACAGTTGATTGCGATACTTTAGCATGTTTCGCAACATCATATATACTAATTTTGTCCATATAATCCTCCTTTTTGAAAGCGCATTCAAAACTTAGTGATAATATACACCACGATTTTTATGATTGCAAATAGTAATTTTAGTTTTATTTTTACACCGAAGAAAAACGATTGTATTTTATTTTCTAAATATAATTATTTTCTTTACCATTTAATTAGTTTGTTCTCATAGCGAAAAAGTCAGTTTTTAAGAACAATTATTTGTTCTATAAGCATTTTTTATATAGCAAACTTCATTAATGATGAATGATTTAAATATTTTAGAATTTAGAGAAAGATATTTATATAGCTTTATAAATATTTAAAAAATTCCTTACTGACCATCAAAATTATGTGTAATTTATAAAAAAACAGGAACACCCATTGGCGTTCCTGTTATAAGATTCATATTTATTTTGTGATTTTCACTCTACCGACTGAGTTGTCTTTACTTTTTGCTGATACTTCAAATTTCAAGCCATGATTCGGTAATAATACGCCTGCATCTTTTTGTCCTTGGTTTGAGTAATCTTGACTATCATCGAATACAGGGTTTTTCTTCGTTTTATTATCGTGTAGTTTATAGCCCTCTTCGTTTTTCAATTTTAATTTTGGTTGATGATCTAAACTAAATGCTGCGTCTCTAATCTGGAATTGTGTTGTTGCTGGATCATCGGCTACACCTTTTTTCTTCCAATTCAATGCATTTTGGTCAGCATCTACAACGCTTATAAAGCCTTGTCCTTGATGTGAACTTACGTTGTTATCTGAGAAACTCTTATCAACATACCAAACTGTTAAACCTTTGTTATAAGACATCGTTCCGCCACCGCGTTTAATGTGTTGTAATCCTTTATCTGGTCCTGTAAAGTTTCTCCATTGTAATAAATAGTAGTTCTCATCATATCTATTACCATCACTTTGTTCAAAACCTTGTAAATCAAATTTCGCTTTACCTTCTGCATTATCACTGAAGATGCTTTGTCCATCTTCTGAAGTTACTTGAACTTTATCGACAAACCAACCTGGGTTTGTTTCAAATTTATCTGTTACATATAAGAATCTTAATTTTACTTTTTTGCCATCATATTTTGATAAATCAAATTTAGCATTAACATACCCTTCAGACTGACCATCAATACCATTACCTTGGTTCTGTCCACTCTCTGATGGATCATCATTATTCGTAATATTACCTGCTACGTTTTCCCAATTTTGACCATCATCTGTAGATACTTGAACATAACCATAATCAAATCCTTGTTCTATATCATACCAAGTCTTGAATTTTAACGTACTTGATTTAGCAGAACTTAAATCTAATGCTGTTTCCATTGAATATTGTGAATCATCATCTGCACCACTCCAATATGCTTTCTTACCTTGAATTGGCTTTTGAATTAAAGTTGATTTGTCAGGGAGCTTAACTTTAATTGCATCATTGTTTGTCCCTTTAGTAGATGCTTCATCAATAAGTTCTGACGTTTCACCTTTAAATTCAGATGCATTGATTTCATTACCTGTTTGCCAATTACCACCATGTAATTGTTGAAGCATTTCTTTCATGTATGGATCAAATCCAGTCGGTTCAGTACCTGGAACAATACCTGCCCAACTACCTGATGACATAATTGACCAGAATGAAACGGGTTCACCTTTACCGGAATACTCAGTATCATATTCATCTGGTAATCCTAAGTCGTGTCCAAATTCATGTGAGAACACACCTGCTGCACCATCTTCAGGCTGAACTGTGTAATCAATTGCTGCTAATTTCCCATCAAATTGATCAAGCCCAGAATCAGTACCTGGAATTGTATAAGGTTCACCTTTATCATCAAAATCAAGTGACCATCTATGTGACCAAATAGCATCTGTTCCTAATTTACCGCCACCCGCTTCTTCACCAGGACCAGAGTGTACGATCATAATATGATCGATGATGCCATCTTTCTCATCATAAACACCATCACCATCAATATCATCACGATCCCATTGGTCATAATCACTTAAATTAATATCTGGATCTTTCGCTGCTTGTTCTAGCGCTTCTTTAATCAATTCTTTCGGTTTACCATCGCTGCCACTTTCGTCTGGCACATTCCCACCATAATAACTTGCAGGATGTTTAGCTTTATACCAACCATGCACTTTTCCATCTATATCATAACTACCACCAGATTGGTTTTTGTAATACTGTTTCATACTCATTAAATTCTCGCCATTTGGACCTTTATAGCCATTTTCTCCAAATACCATATCTTGAAAATGAGAAACTGAGTAATCGTCATAGTACATATCCGTTTCATCTTTTGTAATCGAACTATGAGGATAATCTGGAAATTCCATCGCTAATACTAACACTTTATCTTGTCGTACTTTACCTTTATATTTTTCTTCTTCAACATTATCAACACGTTTACCGTTGTTTTTCTTTTTATACATTTCTTTTTGATTCTTATTTAATGGTTCTAAACGCTTACCATTATTCCCCTTGTTGTACTTCTTATCAAAAAGCCCTTTATTCGGTATGTATTTTTGATGATATTGCTCACCCTTACCATCCATATACTCTCTGATTTTCTTGTTTTTCTGTTCAGGTGTTTCAGTTGATTCAATGACACCTTCTTTTTCTAATGTTTCGAGTAACCTGTCTTCATTTGGTGCGACACTATTTGCAGATGCTTGAGTAGCAAATGCAGGTAGTGCAATCAGAGCACTTAATGAAGCAACTGATAACTTTTTCATAAATAAATTCACTTTTAAAAATCCCCCTTATTTATCTAATCTATATACATTATATACATATTCCCAAAAAATAGTAGTAAGAATTCTAAAAATTCTAATTTTTCTTTTTAATATATCTAAATAATATACCTCCGTATAATTTTACATTAAGCAAATTATACGGAGGTATATTATTGGTTATTCTACAATAAATTGGTGTTCTTTTAAATCTCTTATAGCATTGTCTAAAATCTTTTCAGTATGTGCAGAAATCGTATGTAAATGAAGGTTATCTGTTAAGTGTGCTAACATTTGTCCTTCAAACTTTTCCATTTCACTAATGAATTTTGATAAATCTTCATACGTTTCAATCATTAAATCTGCTTTAATACTGCCATACACTGGATGATCAATCGCAACATCATCAATCATTGCCCCGTTATCCAATATAAGCTTCAACTCTTCCTCCATTCGGTCATTATCATGTTGGCAAACAATGACACGTTTATATCTTTTACCGCATTGAATATTATTAACAACATAACCACGACTTGTTGAATCGATATTATAATTTTGTGATTTCAATATAGAAATATCTTTTACAATAATCTGTCTTGAAACATCAAATTGTTGACTCAGTTGTTTACCGCTAATCGGTTCATCTGAAGACTCGAGTAATTGTAAAATTTGTTCTCTTCTTTTAAAAGGGTTATTCATTTCACTGATCTCCTCTTATAGCTGTTTTTAAATGGTGCAAACAAGTATCTATGTCATTTCTAGTCGTAAATTTCCCAATGGACAAACGTATATATTGGTCATACGTTTTCTCAGGTATTGAATCTATTTTAACTTTTAAACCATTACTTAACAATGCGCCATGACCACATGCAGTGCCTGTCGAAACACATATATTTCTATTCGACAAATATTGCATAATATATTGTCCTTCATATATCGGTGTTAATACTGCAATAATATGTGGTGCTTGCGCTTTGTAAACAATTGGTGTAAATGATAAGTCACTTAATTGTTCGATGAAGTATTGTTGTAAAGTATGCATCTCGTCAATACTAGGTGTTATTGATAATGCTTTTGTCATCGCGATAATACTTGGTGAATCTATTGTACCATTTTGTGTATACATTTCATGAAAATAATGTTGATTTAAAGGCTTTACATACTCATGATTCATCATTAACACACCTGAACCTTTAGTACCGTGAAACTTATGACCTGAAAATGCATATGAACTGAACCATTTTACATTAATATCCTTTAATTTATGAACTGCTTGTACACCATCAACATGCATTGGAATATTGTAATCCAGCGCTATTTGACTCAATTCTTCAACAGGTAATATATATCCAGTCTCAGAATTAACATGTTGTGCAATGATGAGCTCAACATCATCCGTCATTAAGTCAGTCGTCTGTTCTAAATCTATTTCGCCATTGTTGTCTAAAGGCAACAAAATGATATCAAAATCATCTTTATAAACTTCTAATGCAGCATGTATAGAGGGGTGTTCATAAGGTGAAACGAGTACTTTACCGCCCTCCTTCTCTTTCAAAAAACTATGTATCGCAATTTCATTTGCATGAGAACCGCTTCTTGTATAAATCACTTCTTTAACTGTTGAGAAGTAATCCTTTATAAATTGTTTACATCCATCCAATAACTGTCTAGTATGTACACCACCTATATGTAAACTTTCGCTATTGTAATATGCTTCATGCTGTATATCTTGATAGACATCCATCACTTGGCGATCAATCATTGTAGTTGATGCGTTATCTAAATAAATCAATTATAATCCCCCCTCTTGTTATTTACATTTCATTGTGTCAATATATTGTATATAAAATGATAACATATATGTAAAGTTAGGTGTAAACTTTGAGAAAAGTCATTGTAGTAGGTTCTGGCATCGCTGCATTAGCAGCTATACAGTCATTTAATGAGCAAACTGAAATTTATTGCATTACGAAAGATAAACTAAATCAACATAACAGTTCACTAGCTCAAGGTGGGATTTGTTGTTCTCAATACGAACATGACAATGGCCATGCGCATATTGTAGATACGTATAAAGCTGGCAATGAAATTGGAGATATTGATGTTATACAATCCATCATCCAACATAGTCATCGTTACATTGAGCAACTCATTCAAAATGGATTGAATTTTGATACGATTACAAATCAACATGTTTTAGATTTTGCGATGGAAGGTGCGCACACTCGACCACGTATATTACATATTGGTGGTGATCAAACGGGTAAATATTTAACGCATCATTTGATGAATCAATTATCATCCAAGCATATTAAGATTTATGAAGAAACTGAAGTAATCGATTTGTTGAAAGATACTGAACATGCTGTTTGTGGTGTACGTGCACTGGATAAACATGGACAACAACTTGATATCATAGCCCATGATGTCATTTTGGCGACAGGTGGTTACAGCAATTTATTCCCTACTCATTCAGGCGCATCCAGTTCAATAAGTTCAGGGCATGTTATCGCGCATCATCACGGCATTCCATTAAGGCATATGGAAATGATTCAATTTCATCCCACTTTACTCGGTAAGCCCGGACAAACATACGGTTTAGTTTCTGAAGCAGTAAGAGGTCATGGTGGTATTTTAGTCAATAGCCTCGGGGATCATTTTATGGAAGACAAACACCCTTTAGGAAGTCTTGCTCCTAGAGACGTGACAAGTAGAGCCATCTTTCAGCAACAACAACTTGGTCATCAATGCTTTATTAATATTGAACAAGTTGAAGCATTTTCTACCAGATTTCCAACGATTTATCAAAATGTCATTGAACATTTTCCAGATGAATATGCGAACCACCTCATTCCTATTACTCCTGGCGCTCACTATACAATGGGTGGCGTAAAAACTGATATTTATGGTCGAACGAACTTGAGCCACTTTTACGTTATAGGAGAAGCGAGTAATACGAATTTTCATGGTGCAAATCGTCTAGCAAGTAATTCCTTACTTGAAGCACTTGTTATGGGCCATCTTTGCGGGGAAACTATTCATCAATCTGAAATAAGAGATATTCATATTAGTGAATCTGAGCAACTGCATATTCCTAAAATAAGTGATGAAGACATACAAGGTCTTCGTCAACAAACTTTTAAAGTGTTAGGTATAGAGCGTAATGGTCCAGACATCACAGCTTACTTAAATAACATACAAGATTGGCTTAGCAATGCGGTGACTTTAGATGAATGGACTCAATCAGATTGGCAGAAATATATAGAAGTAAAGACTTTAGAAATGATCTGTTTATCAGCTTTAAGTCGTTCGGAATCACGTGGTGTCCACTATAGATTAGATTATCCGAATACTGAACCAACACTACAACATACTGATATCGAAATACTAATGGAGGATTCAATTCATGCTAAACAAGTTATACGTCCAAGAAAAACTCAAACAATTTTACCTTGAAGATAACCATTATGGTGATTTGTCTTCAAGCTTATTCGACGCCACTCAACAAGGTACATTAACACTTTTAAGTAAATCAGAAGGCATATTTTGTGGTGAAATGATCATTCAAGAAAGTTTTAAACTGCTTGATGATGCTATTACGACCAATTTGTTCGTTCAAGAAGGTACGTTCATAGAGAAAGGTCAGAAGCTCGCTGTTATTGAAGGTAGTATTTCGACCCTCTTGACGATGGAACGCATCACTTTAAATTTAATTCAAAGAATGTCCGGTATCGCTACAGCTACACATGAAATCGTCCAAAAAGTTCAGCATACAAACGTCAAGATTGTAGATACGAGAAAGACAACGCCAGGATTAGGTATGTTTGAGAAACATTCAGTATTTATTGGTGGTGGCTATAATCACCGTCGAACGCTTAATGACGGATTAATGTTAAAAGACAATCATATCAGTTTCAGTCCATCGATTCGTGAACTTGTTGCTAAAGCTAAGCAACATATGGGACCAATGGATAAAATCGAAATAGAAATTGAAGATGAACAAGCTTTAGATGAAGCCATTTTATCCAATGTGGATATCATTATGTTTGATAATTGCAAACCGGAATGGATAAAAGCACATATTGCGAAAGTGCCTGAACATATACAAACTGAAGCATCCGGTAACATCAATATTAAAAATGTTGTCGACTACGCTGAAACGGGCGTCGATTATATTTCTATAGGTTCGTTATTTTATGAGCAACATGCATTAGATATCTCTGCAAAGGTGGTTATATAAATGTTTAATCTCACAATTGAGAATGCCCAATCTATTCCTGAAAAGTACATAAAAATGTCTCATCAAGAACTTGAAGACAAAATCAAATCCATTAAAACTTCATTAGGTGATCGTTTATTTATGCCAACGCATCACTATCAAAAAAATGAAGTTGCTCAATTTGCTGATATTATGGGTGACTCGCTTGAACTTGCACGTATTTGTAAAGAGAATACAAAGGCTCAATATTTCGTCTTTAATGGTGTGCATTTTATGGCTGAAACTGCTGACATCTTGACTGACGATAATCAAGATATTTACTTACCTGATTTATCTGCAGGTTGCTCTATGGCAGATATGGCGAATATTGAACAAGCGCTTCATGGCTATGATATATTAACGAATCGTTTAGGTGATAATATTCTACCGCTTACTTATGTGAACTCGACTGCTGCAATCAAAAAATTCGTCGGAGAAAATGGTGGCTCATGTGTGACAAGTGGTAATGCTGACAGTGTGATTCAATGGGCTTTAGATCAAGATAAACGTATATTATTTTTGCCTGATCAACATTTAGGTCGTAATACCGCTTATAAATTAGGCATTAAACTTGAAGAAATGGCTGTCTGGGATCCTATACAAAAGAAACTGGACTTCGACGGTCGTGATGAAGATATTAGAATCATCTTATGGAAGGGACATTGCTCTGTTCATGAAAAGTTCTACCCCATTCATATAGATCAAGCGCGACAAAAAGATCCAGACGTGAATGTTATTGTACATCCAGAGTGTCAATTTGATATTGTCCAAATGGCAGACTATGCAGGTTCAACTAAATATATTATCGACAAAATAAAAAATGCGCCAAAAGGTTCTCACTGGGTGATTGGTACTGAGATGAACCTCGTGCAACGTTTAAAAGAAACATATACAGATATTACAATTGAATCACTTAATCCACTTATGTGTTCATGCTTAACAATGAATAGAATTGACTTACCTCATCTCGCATGGTGCTTAGATAAAATCATTGCCGGAGATCAATCAAACATTATTAAAGTAGATAAAGAAACATCGCATTTTGCGAAACAATCATTAGAACGTATGTTAAGTATCGTTTAATAAAAAAATAACCTTTCACCTATAATACATTCGAGGTGAAAGGTTATTTAATATTAAAATGGATTTCGATTTAACCACTGACCGCCATCCATTGTGATACAATCGCCATTGATATAAGCCGCTTCATCTGAGAATAAAAATCTTGCTAATCCTGCAATTTCTTCAGGTTGGCCCATTCTACCTACAGGAACACTATCTAACGTTTGTTGTCTGGCATCTTCAGATAACGTTAACTTCTTAGCACCACCTGTATTATCAATCGGTCCAGGTGCAATGGCATTAACTGTAATACCGTATTTACTTCCCCATTCAACTGCTAATGTTCTCGTCATAGCAAGCACACCTGCTTTGGCACTTGCTGAATGTATAACTCCTGCACCAGCTGTCCATGAATATGTTGCTACAATATTCAATATACGACCTTTATGACCACTCTTAATCCATTCTTTACCTACTGCTTGCGAACAATAAAAAGTCCCATTTAATACAATATCAATAACTGAATTCCAACCGTTATAAGATAAATCTTCAGCTGCACAAATGAAATTTCCTGCTGCATTATTGACTAATCCGTCTATTTTACCAAATGTTTTAATCGTTTCATCTACTGTATACTGAACACGTTCTGGATCACGTACGTCCATATCAATACATAATACTTGTCCTTCTTCTTGTTCTATATCCTTTTTCGCTTCTTCAAGTCTTTCAAGTGAGCGTCCAGTTATGACAACTTTTGCACCATCTGCAGCAAATCTCGTTGCCATCGCTTTACCCATACCACTGCTACCGCCCGTTACAATGATCACTTTATCCTTCATATATATTCTCCTCATATTTACTATATTAAAATACTTGCATTTAGTAAGCGCTTACATACAGTGTACAATAAGTTGCAATAAAGGACAATTAAACAGAAGTTACACATTACATAAAGCTTTAAAAAATATTTATTAGTATAATAAAAAGACCTTTGAACGTTACGCTCAAAGGTCTTTCAATATATTAATATCCTGATCCGACTTCTTCTCCATCTTCATCATACTCAGTCACTTTGCCGTCATCATCTATAATATACGAACCTGCTAAATTGCCATCTTTATCTTCAAATGAGAAGCCCCATTTACCTTCATCTGTCTTCTCAGGCTCTTTAAACGTATATTTATCTGTATCTAACGTTTCACCTTCATACGATTCTACTTTATCAATAACATTCTCTCGTGTTACTTTTTCAGAATTACTATCCTCATCTGAAACATCATCATCCATAGAAGATGATCCATCAAACATTTTCACAGTTCTTGCTATTTGTTCGTCAGACGCATCATAAAGCTTAACAACTTTCGGATTGTTTAAAATCTTTTCAGACTCTTTTTGAGAGTAATCATCATCTTCTGTCCATCTTTCATCATGAAAATGTGAAGGCACATTATAAATAGAAATCGTACCATCTCCATTATTCTTATATACAACATGTCCAGCAGCAGTAGGAGAACCTGCCAAACGATACACACCTTTAGGATATTTCACCGTATTTGCTTTGTTATACGGATTTAAATACTCACCCTCAAGATTATTAAATTCAAGCTCTGCATTCATTTCACTTTCATCCATATTTCGATAACTCGGTAAAGCCGTTAACCATACCTTCGCGTAGTATTCATCACTATTTACATTCTCGTCAGAAGTCTTGTTATCATCTGAATCATCATCACTAGAAGGTAATGGATCTACATACTCAATCTTACTTGCTACATTAGAAACTTTGCGATTATCTTTATATTTCTTATATAAATCAGCAATGTTCAAACGATCTACTGTTCCATTATCTATGACATCATTAAAATCTTGAACAGCACTTTGAGTCTTAATATATACAACTTCTTCCTTATTTACACCGACGATAGTTGCATAGCTACCTTTAGTAGCATTTAAACTATAGAACTTCATACCATTTGGTTTATTTTTCATCTTATTTAGTTCCGGACTTTCAGCAAGTTCTAACGTATCAATATTACGTTCTTTCTTCTCACCAGCTCCAAAAGTTTGCGTATATTTTCCAGATAATAATTCATCACCTGTTACAATATCATCTTCAACACTAGGATCTAACATAGCCATCGCAATACTCTGTTGTTCAGTGATATTCGATTCATCTTTAATGCCACTTTCATTACTATTATCCTCATTGTTTGATGAATCATTAGACTGATTATCTTGTGATTCACCCTTTTGAGCATTTTCAGATGACTTGTCATCATTTGAATCTCCACCAATACTAATCGTACAACCACTCAATATCACAACCGACATAAGTACAAGACCAGAGAACAGCTGCTTCTTCAAAAGAATCACTCCCTTGTTAATTTATAATATATTCGCTAAATAATTTTAAATAAGTTATATACATGTTCTTTACTATTGTAACAAATACAATGTAAATTGAAATGTATTCAGAGATATTTCACTGATACTTTTAATATAAAAGTATCACATCATCTCACTTCAACTCTTTCACCCTTTAATATTCTTTTATTCCAAACTATTCAATTTCCTTCACATTCCCTAAGTGATGGATTTTTGTGCATATTTGTACGTTGTTTTTTAACTTATAGACAGTTATGTATGATTTTTGGCTTTATAGGGAATTTTTGACATAAATGGATTAAGTTTTTTTATACTTAATGTATCTTAAAAGGAAAGAGGTTTTGCAAATGGATATCGCTGGTGTTATTACAAGCATTATTGATTTAATCAAGACTTGCATTCAAACTTTCGGTTAATTTCAGTTTTATTGCATTAAAAAGGCAGAGGAAATATTCAATCTTTTGATTGTTTCCTCTGCTTTTTTAAATATATAGTTGTAAAATACAAACGATTTTCAGTTTAATGTTTTAATTTGTATGGTATCGTTGATATGACGATATTCTTTCTATAGAATAAATGCACTTTTAACATAAAGCTTGTTTGATTGTGTAATAAATTATGCCATCTTCTATTTGTAATAAATTGCGGTATGATAACAGTTATTAAATAATCTTCTGCTGTTGCTTTATGATTAATTTTATCTATAAAACGCGTGATAGGTTTAATGACGTCTCTGTACTCTGAATGCAATACGACAAGTCGTATATCTGGGTACAATGACTTCCATTTCGCTTGTAATTTCTTCTCATTTGTTTCACCTACTGCTACGTGTACAACGATGATATCGTCAGATGTTAATTTTGCATATGCGATAGATTTATCTACTGCATTTGTGATACCGCTTATTGGAATAATGGCTAAGTTCTTACTTTTTGTTGTAGTGCTTTTGTGTGATTCTGAAACGTGTAATTCTTTCGCGATATTTATATAGTGTTTATGAATTCGAACAAACATCAATACGACGATCGGTAAAAAGATTAAGATTGGCCACACGTGTGGCATTTTTGTTATGAGTAAAATCATAAATATTGTAAATGTTATAACAGTACCTAATGTATTGATTGCTAATTTCTTTTTCCAATGTTTCGGTTTTTCTTTGATCCATTTTATCATCATACCGAGTTGTGCTAACGTAAACGGAATGAACACCCCCACTGCATATAGTGGAACTAAGTTTTCAGTTTTGCCGTTAAAGCCTATTATTAAAAATATTGCTAAAACACCTAATATAATAATAGAGTTCGAATAACCTAATCTATCACCACGAACTGTAAACATATGTGGCATGTACTTATCTTTAGCCATATTTGCTGCGAGTAGTGGAAATGCTGTAAATCCAGTATTAGCCGCTAATATCAGAATGAGTACTGTTGCACCTTGAATAAAGTAGAATATCACATTCTCTCCAAAGACTTGTTTCGCAAGTTGAGATAATACAGTCGTTTCTCTTTGTGGCATAATGCCATAGAAATAAGTTAAATAGACCATACCTACAAGCATAAATCCTAAAATACTACCCATTGCGATTAATGTCTTAACAGCATTTTTGGGTGCGGGATCTTTGAAACTTTTAACTGAGTTCGATATCGCTTCAACACCTGTTAAAGATGATGCACCAGATGAAAATGCTTTTAGTAATAGAAAGAATGTTACACCCGGTACTGAGCTACCGACAACGGATGTTGTTTGTGGTTCAGCTTGACCTGTTGCTACTTTCCATACACCAACAACAATCAGCATAATCAAACCAAATATAAATAAATATACGGGATACGACAACACCGTTGCAGATTCTGTTAAACCTCTTAAGTTCAAAATTAAAATCAATACGACTAAAATACATGCTATTAAAATTCGTTTTTCATACAGAGATGGAAATGCGGCTACAAATGCATCAGTACCTGATGAAATACTAACTGCTACTGTTAATATATAGTCTACAAGTAACGATCCACCTGCTAGTAGAGACCATTTTTCTCCTAAGTTATGTTTTGAAACGGTATAAGCACCACCACCATGAGGATAAGCGTAAATAACTTGTTTATATGACAGCACTAATGTGATTAACAAAACTAATATAAATGCTGTAATTGGCAGTGTATACCAAGCTGCTATAGAACCTAACACAGAGAGCACAATTAAGATCTGCTCTGGTCCATATGCTACAGAGGACAATGCATCTGATGAAAGTATGGCTAACGCTTTTGTATTACTAATCTTTTCATTTTGTAACTCTTTGTTTTTCTTTGGTTTACCTATTAGTAATCTTTTAGCTTGAGAAAATATCATATCTAATCTCCTAATCATATTTAATAAATTGAATAAAACGTTAACGATTGATGATATCAAAAGCATATATATATTTATACGCTCATCAAATTTAAAAGTATATATAGACAACTATCTTTTAAGTGTATTATTTCTCTTTATTAATAAAATAACTCTTAATTAAAGTGTATAATCACTCCATTAATAAACTTTCTCAATAAGAGTAAATTGATTATTTATGTTATATTTGTATTCACAAGTTGAATAAAAGAAACACTATTTCTTAGTCCTAATTCTGGGAGGATTCTTATGAAAAAATTAATCATAGCCATCGTGGTTGTAATCATTGTTGTAGCTTCAAGCATATTTTTTTATGCATCAAAAAACAGTCAAATAAACGATACACTAGATGCCATTGAAGACAAAAATGTTAAGCAAGTGTTCAAAGATAGTACTTACCAATCTAAAAATGATAATGGCGAAGTGGAAATAACTGATCGCCCTATTAAGATTTATGACAGTCTAGGTGTCAAAGCTATCAACATTAAAGATCGTGATATCAAAAAGGTTTCAAAAAACAAAAAACAAGTCACTGCAAAATATGAACTGCAAACAAATTACGGCAAAATTAATCGTGACGTTAAATTAAACTTTATTAAAGAAGATAAAGATTGGAAATTAGATTGGAATCAAAGTGTCATCATTCCAGGCATGCAGAAAAATCAATCCATCAATATTGAACCATTGAAATCAGAACGAGGTAAGATTTTAGACCGAAATAATGTAGAATTAGCCACTACAGGAACAGCACATGAAGTTGGCATTGTTCCTAATAATGTTTCGACAAGTGATTACAAAGCAATCGCTGAAAAATTAGACCTTTCAGAATCGTATATTAAACAACAAGCTGAACAGGATTGGGTTAAAGATGATACATTCGTCCCTCTCAAGACTGTTCAAAATATGAATCAAGACACAAAGCGTTTTGTTGAAAAGTATCATCTCACAACACAAGAAACAGAAAGTCGACAGTATCCGCTTGAAGAAGCAACAACGCACTTGCTTGGTTATGTTGGCCCTATTAACTCAGAAGAATTAAAGCAAAAAGCATTTAAAGGTTATAAAAAAGATGCCATCGTCGGTAAAAAAGGAATCGAAAAACTTTACGATAAAGACCTTCAAAATAAAGACGGATATCGGGTCACAATAATTGATGATAATAATAAAGTTATTGATACATTAATAAAGAAAAAGAAAAAAGATGGCAAAGATATTAAATTAACCATCGATTCTAGAGTCCAAAAAAGTATTTATAACAACATGAAAGATGACTACGGTTCAGGTACAGCTATTCATCCACAAACAGGCGAACTGTTAGCACTTGTCAGCACACCATCTTACGATGTTTATCCATTTATGAATGGAATGAGTGATGAAGATTATAAGAAATTAACGGAAGATGATAAAGAACCACTTCTTAATAAGTTCCAAATCACGACATCACCTGGTTCGACTCAAAAAATATTAACAGCTATGATTGGCTTAAATAATAAGACTTTAGACGACAAAACAAGTTATAAAATTAACGGAAAAGGATGGCAAAAAGATAAATCTTGGGGTGACTACAACGTTACAAGATATGAAGTTGTTAATGGTGATATCGATTTAAAACAAGCTATCGAATCATCAGATAATATCTTCTTTGCGAGAGTTGCACTTGAATTAGGAAGCAAAAAATTCGAAGAAGGTATGAAACGTCTAGGCGTTGGTGAAGATATCCCGAGTGATTATCCATTCTATAATGCACAAATTTCAAATAAGAACTTAGATAATGAAATATTGTTAGCTGACTCAGGTTATGGACAAGGCGAAATATTGATTAATCCTGTTCAAATTCTTTCAATATATAGCGCATTAGAGAATAAAGGTAATGTAAATGCACCACATGTACTCAAAGATACGAAAAATAAAGTCTGGAAGAAGAACATCATTTCCCAGGAAAATATTAAATTGTTAACAGACGGCATGCAACAAGTCGTGAACAAAACACATAGAGAAGATATTTATAGATCATATGCCAACTTAGTTGGTAAATCAGGTACAGCTGAACTCAAGATGAAACAAGGTGAGACAGGACAACAAATAGGTTGGTTTATTTCTTATAATAAAGATAATCCAAATATGATGATGGCTATTAATGTGAAAGATGTACAAGATAAAGGTATGGCAAGTTACAATGCCAAAATATCTGGAAAAGTGTATGACGATTTATATGATAACGGTAAGAAAACATATAATATTGATAAATAAACAAACAGAGCAGCATCCGTAATTGGATGCTACTCTGTTTTTATTTTCTTTAAAAAATATTCATAATAATTCTAGAAATATATAGCAACGCAATGATTAAACTGCATAGAAATACCATGCTCATATATTTTTTCTTTTTAGGCTTTGCTGCTTCAATTTCGTCTTTATTCTCTAGATATTCTAGCAATTCTTTCTCTATTTCCTCGTTAATATCTTTGTCATGATTTTCACTCACAACTATCCCTCCACGACTACATGTTCATCTTTAAACTTATATTATTACAATTTCTGTAAAAGGACAATCTTTACTTTGTATTAATAACAAGTTATCAATTCTAGTACCTTTTTTCAATTTGTGAGCACCACATTTGATTAGTCGTGCACGATAGTTTAATATTCAATCAATCGCACACGATAGAAAGGAGTATTTTATGGATTACAATATGAAACTAGCCAATCAAGTATGTTTCTCAGCATATAATGTAAGTCGATTATTTGCCCAATTTTATGAAAAAGAGCTTAAGTCATTTGATTTAACTTACTCACAATATTTAGTCTTACTTTCATTATGGGAGGAAAATCCTCAAACATTACATTCAATTGGTCATAAATTGGACCTTTCAAGCAACACGCTTACCCCACTACTTAAAAGATTAGAACAATCAGGATGGGTCACTCGACAAAAATCAGACCAAGACAAAAGACAATTAATTGTTTCGTTAACTCAAAAAGGGAAAGATCAAAAGCAACCTATTTACGATGCTATCTCTAAATGTGTATCAGAAGATATGAATTTAGAATTATACAAACAAACGAAAGACATTATGGATCAATTAGAAACAACTTTAAGAAAGCAATTAAATAAATAATATATAAAGGGTGATAAACTATGAAAAAATTTGATGTTGTATTTATAGGAAGTGGACATGCTGCATGGCACGCTGCGTTAACGTTAAAACATGCAGGCAAATCTGTAGCCATTATAGAAAAAGACACGATAGCTGGTACATGTACAAATTACGGTTGTAATGCCAAAATCTTACTTGAAGGACCTTATGAAGTATTAGAAGAAGCTAGTCATTATCCTCAAATTATTGAATCTGATCAATTACACGTAAACTGGAAGAACTTGATGCAATATAAGAAAGCAATCATTAATCCCCTTTCCAATACGCTTAAATCTATGTTTGAACAACAAGGTATTGAAGTTATAATGGGTGCCGGTAAATTAGTAGACGCTCATACAGTTGATGTTGAAGGTACACCTATTCAAGCTGAAAACATCGTCATTGCAACAGGACAACATAGTAATAAATTAGATATAGAAGGTAGCGCATTAACACATGATAGTCGTGACTTCTTATCTTTAGATAAAATGCCAAATAGCATCACATTTATTGGTGCTGGTATTATTAGTATCGAATTCGCTTCAATCGCAATTAAATCAGGTGCTGAAGTTCATGTCATCCACCATACAGATAAACCATTAGATGGATTTAATGAAAAACACATCGCGAAATTAATTCATAAACTTGAATCTGAAGGCGTACAATTCCATTTCAATGAAAATGTTCAATCAGTCCAACAAGCTGGTAACAGCTATAAAGTTGCAACAGAATCTGGACTAAGCATTGACACTGACTATGTACTAGACGCAACAGGACGTAAACCAAATGTACAAAATATAGGATTAGAAGAATTAGGTATTGAATATAGTGAAAAAGGTATTCAAGTGGATGATCATTTAAGAACAAACATACACAACATATATGCAAGCGGAGATGTATTAGATAAAACAATCCCTAAATTAACACCAACAGCAACATTTGAATCTAACTACATCGCGACTCATATATTAGGTATCAATCCAAATCCAATTCAATATCCAGCAATACCATCTGTATTATACTCATTACCAAGACTTTCACAAATTGGTGTTACTGTTAAAGATGCAGAGCAAAGCGAAGCATATACAATAAAAGACATACCATTCGGTAAACAAATGGTATTTGAATATAAAAACGAAACAGAAGCGGAAATGACAATTGTATTAAACGCAGACAAACAACTCGTAGGCGCAGAAATCTACGCAGACGACGCAGCAAACTTAATTAACCTACTCACATTTATCGTTAACCAAAAACTAACAGCCAAAGACCTAAATCAACTCATCTTTGCATTCCCAGGCTCATCAAGCGGTGTGCTAGATTTATTAAAAGTAGCAATGATGTAGTATATATTGCCACCACTTTTCTAACAAAGAAAAGTGGTGGTTTTTTATACAGCGAAAAAATTCATAAACTAAAAGACTTTAAAACATAGTAAATCTCTCAACTTTGTATTGACATTTAGTGGTATTGCGCGTAATGTTTTTATATAATTCTGAATATTTAAAAAGAAAATCGGGAGGATTATTATGGGAAATTTTTTAGTATTACAATCTGATTTTGGATTAGAGGATGGTGCAGTAAGTGCTATGTACGGTGTTGCTCATACAGTAAGCAATGATATTGAAATTAGTGACTTAACGCACAATATCCCACCATATGATATATGGGTAGCATCATATCGTTTATATCAAACTGTTAAATATTGGCCAAAAGGTACGGTGTTTGTTTCAGTGGTAGATCCGGGAGTTGGAAGTGATAGAAGAAGTATTGCATGCTTAACTAAATCTGGACATTATATTATTACACCAGATAACGGGTCATTAAGTCATATTCAATATTACGAAGGTATTGAAAAAGTAATCGCAATTGATGAAGTAAAAAGCCGCTTACCTCACTCTGAGGAAAGTCATACATTTCACGGGAGAGATGTATATGCTTATAATGGCGCAAGACTCGCTTCAAAACAAATTACTTTCAATGAACTTGGGCACCCAATTGAACTTGATTCCATTAAACAATTAGAAATTATTGAAGCTAAAAACGAAAATAATATTTTAAGTGGTAGTATTGATGTATTAGATATAAGATTTGGTTCTTTATGGACAAATATTCCTTTAGACTACTTAAAGCAAGCGAATTATTCACACGGAGATCAAATTATGGTGTCTATTTTCCACAATGAGAATAAAGTGTATCAAAATATTATTAAATTTGTACGATCATTTGCTGATGTAAATATCGGAGAACCACTTGTCTATGTTAATTCACTTGTAAACATTGGTATTGCTGTTAACCAAGATTCATTTTCAAAACTATATCATATCGGAACAGGTAAAGAATGGACAATCCAATTATCGAAAGTATCATTCAATTTATAATGAAAGGAAGAATATATCATGAATAAACAAGGTATATCAGTTAAAACTATCGTAGCTATAGGTATTAGTGCAGCAGTTTTTGTTATTTTAGGTAGGTTTGTTGTAATTCCAACTGGATTCCCAAACACCAACTTAGAAACATCTTATGCATTTTTAGCTTTAATTTCTGCTATATTTGGTCCTTTTGCTGGATTTATGATTGGTCTTATTGGTCACGCTGTTAAGGACTTCACGACTTATGGTAGTGCTTGGTGGAGTTGGGTAATATGTTCAGGAATTATTGGCTTTTATTACGGATGGATTGGGCAAAAAATCAATTTAGCTACTGGACAATTTAGCAAAAAAGGCATTTTATATTTTATAGTCGCTATTATTATTGGAAATATTGTATGTTGGGGTTTAATCGCACCAATTTTAGATATTTTAATCTATAGTGAACCGGCTAATAAAGTATTTACACAAGGTGTCATTTCTACAATATTAAATATTGTATCAGTAGGAATTATTGGTACACTACTTATAAAAGCTTATGCATCAACTCAAGTACAAAAAGGCAGCTTGAGAAAGGATTAGATTAACAATGGCTAAACCGATTATTACCTTTAAAAATGTTAATTTCAAATATTATAGCCAATCTGAACCAACACTTCACAATATAAATATTAATATTTATCCTGGCGAAAAAGTGCTTATAGTTGGTGCTTCAGGTAGTGGTAAATCGACTTTTGTAAACTGTATAAATGGACTTATTCCCTTTAAGTATGAAGGTGACTTAACTGGCCAAATAATTATTAATGGTGAAGATGCTAAAGAAGGCACTTTTCATGAACGGTCAAATATAGTAGGAACGGTTCTTCAAGATACAGATGGTCAGTTTATTGGATTAACAGCTGCTGAAGATATGGCGTTTATGTTAGAAAACAATAATGTTCATAAAGAAACCATGCATAAAGACGTCCACCACTGGTCTAAGGTTGTCAATATTGATGAACATTTAAATAAGCGTCCACAAGATTTGTCAGGTGGCCAAAAACAACGTGTTTCATTAGGTGGCGTACTCATACATCAGCCTCCTATTTTAGTACTTGATGAACCTCTAGCAAACCTAGACCCTCATTCTGGATACCAAACAATGAAACTTTTAGAAGAGTTACATCAATATACAGATTCAACTATGATTATGGTAGAACACCGCTTAGAAGAAGCACTCGATGACACATTTGATCGCGTCATCTTATTTAAAGATGGAAAGATTTATGCAGATTTAATGCCTGATGAGATATTACGTAGTAACTATTTAAATGAATGTGGTATTAGGGAACCTTTATACGCATCAGCTGTGAAATACACTCAAACACCTATTCAAGAAAAAATAAACTTCGCTAATGTTAATGAAGTATCCACAAATAATGAAATTAAACAAGCTATCAATAATTGGCAATTAGAACAAATTGCCCCTCAAAATCAATACGATCAATATGAACCTTTATTAACTTTAGAAGATATTAATTATCAATATAATCGCACGAGTGGAAAAATTTTAAATCATATAAATCTCAATATATATCCAGGAGAAATGTTAAGTATTGTGGGACATAACGGAGCAGGCAAATCAACATTAGCAAAAGCAATTTGTGGCTTTATACATACTAAAGGAAAGATGTTTTGGAACAACGAATCATTCCACAAACTTTCAATCAGTGAACGTTCTGAACATGTTGGGTATGTTATGCAAAATCCAAATCATATGATTTCAGAAAAGATGATTTTTGATGAGGTTGCCTTAGGTTTAAAACTTCGAAACATAGACGAAGCAGAGATCAAAACACGCGTTTTTAACATTTTAAAAACATGTGGTTTATACCCTTTTAGAAATTGGCCAATTTCTGCATTGAGTTATGGACAGAAAAAACGTGTAACAATCGCATCTATACTTGTTCTAAGTCCAGAAATTATAATATTAGATGAACCAACAGCAGGACAAGATTATTATCATTACACGGAAATGATGACTTTCTTAAAATCCTTAAATGAGGATGGACAAACAATTATCATGATAACGCACGATATGCATTTACTAGCTGAATATACGGACCGTACTATTGTTATTTCTGATGGTAAGATTATTGCTGACACTACTCCAATCAAATTATTAGCAGATCAAAAGCTATGTGAGCAATCGGCTCTGAGACAAACATCATTATATAAACTTGCGCAACGTGCTCAAATTACATCTCCTCAAAATTTCGTGAGAACATTCATAGAATTTGATAAAGAGGTGAAAAAATCATGAATGAGTTTAATACACTAGGCTATCATCCAGGAAATACCCCTATACATTATATAAACGCAACAGCAAAACTCATTTTCTTTTTATTACTATCAATTTCTGCAATGATGACTTATGATACACGTTATTTGATTATAGTAAGTATTTGTTCTCTGATTCTTTTTAAAGTTTCTCAACTTAAATGGTATCAAGTTAGTTTTGTTGTTAAATTTATCGCTTTTTTCACAGTAATCAATGTTATCGCCGTTTACTTATTTGACCCTGAATACGGCGTCCGCCTTTATGGTGTTAGAACAGAATTATGGTCAGGTGTTGGAAGATTTACTTTAACAACTCAAGAATTATTTTATTTGTTTAATCTATTATTAAAATATGTATGTACCATTCCTTTAACACTTGTATTTTTATTAACAACAAACCCTAGCCACTTTGCAGCAAGCTTAAATCGTATAGGTGTTAATTATAAAATCAGTTATGCCGTAGCATTAACATTAAGATACATTCCTGATATCCAAGAAACATATCTAGAAATATCACAAGCACAACAAGCAAGAGGCTATGAAATGTCTAAAAAAGTAAGTATCATTAAACGTCTTAAAGGCGTATCACAAATTGTAATGCCTCTAATATTTTCAAGTATTGAACGCATTGATACTGTCAGTACAGCAATGGAACTTAGACAGTTTGGTAAACATAAAAAAAGAACATGGTATGTAAGCGAACCATATCAATTCAAAGATTATATGACCATTGTTATTGTAATATGTTTTGTCGCAGTAGCGATTGCATTATTTTTTATCAATGGCAGTAGGTTTTATAATCCATGGCATTAATAAAACAGAGGTAAGACTACCGTCACTAACACGGAAGACTTACCTCTGTTTTTGTTTTGGAAAATCACTTCACTTTTTTGGATAAAATGACATTTATTCGTATATAAAGCGCTTACACAAATTGCTAAGATTTTTATATACAAAACTACACGGGGTGATTACATGCAATTTTTTGAAATTAACAAAATTCCTAACAAAGGAATTCCACTTTCAACTCAAAGAAAGTTATGGCTTCGACACTTTTTAAAAGCTTTCTTTGTAGTATTCTTTACATATATGGCGATGTATTTAATTAGAAATAACTTTAAAGCTGCTCAGCCATTACTAAAAGAAGAAGTCGGTCTGACTACTTTAGAATTAGGATATATCGGGTTAGCGTTTAGTATTACATATGGTCTTGGTAAATCATTACTCGGTTACTTTATTGATGGTAAGAACACTAAGAAAGTTATTTCATTCTTACTTGTTTTAGCAGCACTTGCTGTTTTAATAATGGGCTTTACGCTTAGTTACTTTGGTTCTATATTAGGTCTATTCATCGTTTTATGGGGATTAAACGGTATATTCCAATCAGTAGGTGGTCCAGCTAGTTATTCGACAATCTCAAGATGGGCACCACGTTCTAAAAGAGGACGTTACCTTGGTTTTTGGAATACTTCACATAACATCGGTGGTGCAATAGCCGGTGGACTTGCATTATGGGGTGCACATACATTCTTTAATGGTAGTGTTGTTGGTATGTTCATCTTCCCTTCAGTCATTGCTTTAATTATAGGTATTGCTGGTTTATTCATTGGTAAAGATGATCCTGAAGAATTAGGTTGGAATCGTGCTGAAGAAATATGGGAAGAACCAATTGAACAAGAAAATATTGATTCAGTTCATATGTCAAAATGGGAAATTTTCAAAACTTACATTCTAAAAAATCCTGTTATTTGGATTTTATGTGTTTCAAACGTATTTGTTTATATAGTACGTATAGGTATAGATAACTGGGCACCTTTATACGTATCTGAGCATTTAGGATTCGGTCAAGCTGATGCTATCAATACCATATTCTACTTTGAGATTGGTGCACTTGTTGCGAGTTTATTATGGGGATATGTTTCCGATTTACTAAAAGGACGTCGTGCTGTCGTAGCAGTTGGTTGTATGTTTATCATTACATTTGTAGTTATACTTTATACAAATGCTACAAGTGTTGCTATGGTTAATATCGCTTTATTTGCATTAGGTGCATTAATATTTGGACCTCAACTATTGATTGGTGTTTCATTAACAGGATTTGTACCAAAACGAGCAATCAGTGTTGCTAACGGTATGACAGGATCATTCGCTTATTTATTCGGTGATTCAATGGCCAAAGTAGGACTAGCTGCTATTGCAGACCCTAAATCAAAAGGATTAAATGTATTTGGTTACACACTTAGCGGTTGGACAGATGTCTTTATCGTCTTCTACTTTGCCTTATTCATAGGTATCATTTTATTATGTATTGTTGCATATTATGAAGAAAAGAAAATACGCTCACTAAACATTTAATATAAAAAAGGAATGGATTTTCCCATTCCTTTTTATTTTTTCATATAATCACTTGGTGATACTTCTAAATATTTTTTGAATTGATAACTAAATACTTTATATTCTAAGAAGCCTACCATATCAGCTACTTCATAATGTTTATAATGGTGTTCTAGTAGATGAAGGGATTTGAATACTCTATATCTATTTAAGTAATCTAATATTGTAATACCTACTTCTTGTTTGAAAATCCTCATAAGATAGCTTTCACTTGCGTCAAATTGACTAAGCATTTCTTTCACTGATTGTTTATCATGATAATGTTTACGGATATATTGAATGATTTTATTTACATAATAGTCATCATAATCAACCTCTTTTAAAGGTTTGAACACTTCTATATCTACTTTTTCTTCTTGATCATCATACTTTTCATAAATCTTATTGAGTATTTGTTTTAATTCTTGTTGATTAATAGGTTTTAGCAAATAATCTGTTACTTTATGTTGAATGCCTGCTTTCATATATTCGTAATCGTCATAACTAGATAAAATAATTTTCTCACATGAAATATCCTTAATGTTCTCTAGTAATTGTATGCCATTCATCTTAGGCATTCTAATATCAATAATTACGAGTAGTGGATGATTGATATGAATTAATTCCAGTGCTTCTTCTCCGTCTTTTGCTAACAATACTTCATTGAAATTATAATCAGACCATTGTATTGAAGACTTCAAACCCTCTCTTATAATTCTTTCATCATCACAAATAATAACTGTATGCATTATACTCACCTACCTCTAGGAATTCTTAGAGCAATCATTGTGCCTTTATTTTCAATTGAATAAATTTTTATTTTTGATTTTAAACCATACTTCAATATTAATTTATGATTCAAATGGTTTAATCCTAAATGTGTTGTTTCATATACAGAAAGATTTAAATTTTCTCGAGTTAATCTTAATTGTTCTTTTGACATGCCATCCCCATCGTCCTTAACAATAATAAGCAGATGATGAGCGTTTTCTCTTATTCGAATATTGATTGTCAAATCATGATCACGTTCATTATGTTTGATCGCATTTTCTATAAATGGAAATATACACATTTTATCAATTTTCATTTCTTTAATATCATAAGGTACATCGATTAATAATTTTATCTTGTCGTCAAATCTTACATTTTGAATAGAGATATACTTCTTTATATATAGGAGTTCATCTTTAACGAGTACATTATCAGACTTAACTCTTAATGAATATCTCAGCATTTCTGAAAGTTGTTGCAAAATTTCTTCCGCCTTGTTCGGAGAAGTACTTACAAGATATTGGATCGTTTGCATCGTATTGAATAAAAAATGCGGGTGAAATTGTCGTTCAATTTCTTTAAGTTGAATTTCTCTCAATGATTTTTCTGTATCTTCAATTGAATGAATTAATGCTTCATTTGATTCAAACAAATCATAAACATACTTATTAATTTCTTCTAGTTCACTCGTGCGGGATAAAGGTTCATATGTACCTAGCTTTCTTTCTTTTGCGTATTTAATTCGTTTAATAATTGATTCTATATCTCGCGTTTGAACTTGAGAAATTTTACTAGAAGAGACGTAACCGAATATAGTCAAAATGACGAATGTTAACAACATAATAGAGAGTAATTTAATACCATCATTCAAAATTTCATGTATATCTTTTAATAAAACAATATGTGCATTTAACTCTGTTATATATTCACTTTTATAAACATAGCCAAATTTAGGTAATGTAACTTTATAGTTTGATGGAATCTTTTCATAATTTGAATATAAGACGTTATCATAACTATCTACTAATAATAAATGTTGATTATTTTTATAGTGCAGTTGATTCAAATAGGGTTGTTCTTCAATGTATATCGTAAGTTTATAATTACCATTGTTAAACTTTATATTTTGACTCTTTATGCGAAGTAAATTCGATAAATTTTTATCTTCATAATTATTTGTCATTTTTATATCATGGTTTTCTAATATATAAATCATAGAAGCATCTTTTATGTGAATTGAGTCATTAATGAGACGACGTATTTCTGTTTTATCATCATCATTCTTAGGATCTAAAGATTCAAATTTGTGTTTATCATTATTAATGGCTTTTGTAACTTTCTGATTTAATGATGTGACGATATCTTTACTTTCAACTATATTATGCTTCAAACTATTTATTTCAATCATTCTGTATATGCCTAAAAATGTTGCAAATCCAATTAATATAATTAAAAATGCCGGTAGTATAGTAGTGATAAATAATGATTTTCTAATCATACGTTGATAAGGTTTAGTTGGTATCATTGAATCAACTCCAAAAATTGCTTTCTAGTTAGATGACTAATATCGTCATCCTCAATAACAGGTATTTCCCTGAACTTTGCTGCAACTTGCTTATTTTGATTAAAAACATCTTTTCTACCGGACTGAATTTTATACTCATCTGCTATTTTTTGTTGAACCTTTTTACTTGTTAAGTAATTAATCAGTTTTTTACTTTTCGGATTAATATTTTCCTTTTTTATAAGTGCGATGCCGTCATGATTCAACATTGTACCTTCACTTGGATAAATCATTTTCAAAGGATAACCTTTATTAATATAAGCTTTGGCATCCGATTCATAACTTAAACCAGCATAATATTTACCATTCGCAACTTCTTGTATAACTTTAGAAGATTTATCAACTTTATTTGCAGTAGCCATAAAATCTTTTACGTCATCAACATTGTGATTAATACTTTCAATAGCTTTCATATGTTGATATCCCGTCGTTGTTTCTAGAGGATTAGAATAGACCACTTTACCTTTCAATTCTTCAGCACATAAGTCTTTATAACCCCTAACTTTAATATTTCCTATCAAGTCTTTGTTCACAACAATCGTAGTTGGCATTAATATGAAATCTGATACATACGGAACTTTTTGTTTAGCATATTTCATATACTTTTGATTTTTCGATTCGTATGCTTCAAAATCATCTGGATGTTCAATCATTTCCGACAAAACACCACCAACCACAATATCCCCTAGTTCATCTTCATCTGCTTGATGAATTTCCCTTAATAATACTTGTGTAGAACCCTGCTTTAATTCAACTTTAACATTTTCAGTTTGCTCAAAGTCATTTAATAAAGAACGTATTAATTCTCTAGGATATGGAGAATAAACAGTTATCCTTTCTTGATGATTGTTTAATTTTCCACAGCCAGAAACAATCAATAGTATGCAAACTAAAACAAAAAATTTCTTCATAATTTTTCTCCCGATTATTGTTTTTCATTTACTGCTCTTGAAATTATTTTATCATTTGGAATAAATTATCAGTATGATTTTTTACATATTACATAAAAAAACACTAGGTTATTCTATTTGAACAACCTAGTGTTTAGTAGTTTATATTTTTATAGTCTCTCCTATTTTTGCTTTTGGTGAAACTGTTAATTCTCCACTATATTCTACTTTATCTACTTCAACATTATCTTTAATGACAATGTCTCCTCCTCTCACTACTTTTGCTTTAACGTAGTTAATATCGATTTTATCTCCTTCAATTAAATTACTTTCTAAAAATTTACCTGATCTAAATAGGTTTAATGGTGATTTAGGATTACCTATGCTTATTGTGTTACCACCTATTTCTTTTATATAGGAGTGATCGTAGACTTTGATTTCTATATCATCAGCATTTAATAAACCTAAAATTTTAACGACTCCTGATGTATAGAAATTTTCTACTTCACATTCTTTATCCACTGATAATTTACCAGTTATATTAAGGTCTCCTCCAACCAAATTACCTAAAATGGTTACGAAACCGGATATATCGAAATTTTGGAATCTTAAGTCTTCTTCTACTTCTATCTTTCCTGAACATGAAATATCATCTATTTCTACTAGTTTATCTGCAATAAATTTGCCACTTAAAATCATTTCTTTCGCATTAAATTCACCGTGAGCGAACCCTTTACCTGATATATTTACAACATTGGCTTTAACGTCTTTAAGAATCTTAATCATACCTTTAATATTAATCTCGTTATAAGTGCCACCTTCGATTGTGTTTTTCCCAGTTATTTCGATTGATTGTACCATTTATTCTCCTCCTCTTATTTAAATAATGTCTCTATATGTGTGCTGTAAATTGTCTTTACATTGTCTTCTAATATAATTTGTGAATTTTTCTCTACTATGAAATAAAATGCTAACCCTAATTTACGATTAATATATAGCTCTGCATTAAATTTTAACGTCCCTCTATTGATTAAGAACTCTCTTAATTCTTTCAGTTCACTTAAAGATAATATATTCTGATTCATCACATCATTTAATATGACACCTGCATATACCGCTTCATCTTCAGGATATGAATTAAGTAATTCTTCCCCAATTTCTTGCTTAAAATAATCAGACCATTTTTGTATAAGACTTTCATTATTGATTTTCTTTTCATCTTTTGGTGTATTATCTTTATTTAATATTTCTGAGAGTTCGTCTAATGAATAGGTATTTTTATATTTTTGAATATCACTAATTCTTTTCAATATTTTTTCTCTCGGGAAAAACGACTCTTGTCCTGTATAAGTCGACTTCCTAATAAACCACTCATCAGGTATAAGTTTCTTTCTCTTCCACCTATATAACTGTCCGTAAGTAATACCACATTCTACTAATAATTCTTTTTTACTAATTAATTGTATGTCCATGATATCCTCCTTTTCATATAATGTAACATAACACTGTTACGTTATCAAATGTAATAAAGCTACGATTTAAAATTTTACATAAAAAAACTACCCTATAATTTATAAAGGATAGCCTTGTCTCTTATTCAGACAAATGCACCATTTTATCAGCGCTATCTGTGAATATGCCATCAACGCCCCAGTTAGCTAATTGGTTTGCACGTGCTGGTTTGTTTACAGTCCAAACGTTTAATTCATAACCCGCTTCTTTGACCATTCTTACTTTTGCTTTTGTGAGTTTGGCATCTTCTGTATTCACTATCTTCGCATTGCAATAATCTAACAATGTTCTCCAGTCTTCTTTGAATGATGTCGTATGGAAGATGACAGCTCTTTTATATTCTGGCATGATTTCTTCTGCTAGTTTAACGAGTACGACGTTAAAGCTTGATATGAGTACTTCTTGATTTTGATTTAAGTTTGCTAATTTTTCTTTAACTTGCTTTACCATACTTTTAGATAGAACGAGTCCATTCGCGCCAGTGACGCCTTTCAACTCTACATTTAGGTTCATGTTATATTCATTTGCTATTTCTATCACATCATCGAATGTTGGTAAGCGTTCATCTTTAAATTTCGCACCATACCATGATCCTGCTGATGCTTCTTTTAATTCTTCATAGTTTAATGCTGTTATTTCCCCGGACATACTTGTTGTACGGTCTAAATAGTCATCATGAATGATGATTAATTGTTTATCTTTTGTAATGGCAACATCTAACTCTAGCCATTTTACACCTTCTATTTCTGAAGCTGCTTTAAAAGATGCTATTGTATTTTCTGGAGCTTTACTTGGTAATCCTCTATGTCCATATATTGTTAGCATATTACCTCTCCTTGCGCTTTTTATTTTTAAATTGTTAATTTTTTGATTCTTAGGGTATATATTTACAACAAACATCCGTAGAATCAGCATACCTGTATTATCACATTATTGGTCTGTTTATTGCCAATAAAATGTGTGTAGATTTTTTAAGGAGGGTATGGTTATGGCTAGTGAAACAATTACAATACATACTAAACAAGATATTATCGATTATGTGAACGAACGTAAGACGACAAAGCGTACGTCACTATTATTAATTATCGTATTAGGCACAATATTTTTAGATGCTTATGATTTAACAATTTTAGGTACAGCAACTGATCAACTAACTCAAGAATTCAAACTTTCTCCGACTTACTTATCATTCATTATGACAGCAATGCCATTCGGTGCATTATTTGGTGCTGCAATTGGTGGATTTTACGCCGATAAATTAGGTCGTAAATTAATTCTATCTGTCTCATTGATTTCTTTAATTATCGGGGCGATTGGTGCCGCGTTATCACCTGCACCAGCTATTTTATTATGTTTCAGATTATTGATGGGATTTGCAATTGGTATGGATAGCCCAGTTGCTTTTACTTTTATAGCAGAAATCAGTAATAAAAAAGATAAAGGCCGTAACGTCAACTATTGGCAAGTCGTTTGGTATATCGCCGTTGTATCTTCGGCTCTTATCGTTATTTTGTTATATTCTCTTGGTACAGGTGCTTGGTTATGGCGTTATTCCGTAGCACTCGGCGCAGTGTTCGCAACGATTATACTCGTTTTAAGATTATTTTATTTAAGCGAAAGCCCATCATGGTCAATGAAAAATAAAACCTTAACAGAAGCGAGTAAAGAACTCGAAAAGAACTACAACATCAATGTGAATATCGAACCTAATAAAGGTGAAGATGAATCATTTAGTAAAACAGAAGTTAAAAATCCTTTACGTACATTGTTTAATAAACGCTATCGTAAAAGAACAATATTAGCGACTTCCATTGCAACATTACAAGGTATGCAGTACTATGCAATCGGTCTATATATTCCTTTAATCGCAATTTATATAATCGGAGAAAACAAAATCGAATCCTTATCAGGTACTGCACTCATTAATATCGCGGGTATCATTGGTGGTTTAACTGGTGCATTACTCACAACAAAATACGGCGCACGTAAATTAACAATTGCTGGGTTTAGCATTGTAGGGACAGCCATGATTATTATAGGTTTATTTTATGGACATACCTATACTTGGTTGATTGCGTTAATGGTGGCATTCTTCCTATTTGGACATTCAGGTGGACCAGGAACTCAAGGTAAAGCAATTGCCGCCCTATCATACCCTACAATTCTACGAGGTAAAGGAACAGGCTTTGTTGAATCCGTGAGTAGATTCGGTAGTATGTTTGGTACATTTATTTTTCCAATTATATTAGCTAACTTAGGATTAAATAAGACAATGCTGCTATTAGCATTAGTGCCTATAGTTGGGCTAATCATTACTACTTATATTAAATGGGAACCAGTAGGTAAAGATGTCGAACACGAAGATCAATATATTGAAAAAGTTTAATACAAAAAGCAAAAGCCTAGGACAACCTCCTAGGCTTTGTTACTTATGAAGTTCAATTTTCGCTATCTCGTGAGTTTATTACACCTTTAACTCACATGTTTTGCGATCTCGTGAGTTTACTGCATCTTTAACTCACATCTTTTACGATCTCGTAAGTTTATTACACCTTTAACTCACATCTTTTACAATCTCGTGAGTTTATTACACCTTTAACTCACATGTTTTGCAATCTCGTGAGTTTACTGCATCTTTAACTCACATCTTTTACGATCTCGTAAGTTTATTACACCTTTAACTCACATCTTTTCAGTATTACAACTCATACTCAAAAAATACACCTAAAAATTTGAAAAGCCTAGGACGTCTTGAGATGTCCTAGGCTTCATTTATTATTCTTCTGTTTTATATGTTCTAATGTGATCTGCGATACTGTGTAAGTATACTTTTGAATATGGATCTTGTCTGAGTTCGCGTTCGAAGTCAAATTCTTGGTTATCAAATCTATTAAAGAAAGTTTCGTATTCTTCTACAGATAATTGTTCTCTTGATGCAAGCATGTCTAAGTGTTTTTCTTTATCTAGCGCTTTATCATAACCTTCTACGATTGAACCACTAAATATTTCAGCTACTGCACCTGAACCATAACTAAATAGACATACTTCTTGTCCTGCTTGGAATGTATGGTTTTGTAATAAAGAAATTAAACTTAAATACAATGAACCTGTATAAATATTTCCTACGTCTCTATTCCATAGTACAGAATCTTGATATGCATCCATTAATCTGTTTTTAATTGAATCTTCTACGTTTTCGTTTAAAATAGTCTTGAAGGCTTTTTCACCCATTTTAGTAAATGGAACGTGGAAACAGAATGATTCAAAATCATTTACTTCATGACCTGTACGTTTAGCGTATTCATTCCAAACTGTGTTGAATGATTCAATGTATGCATCTTTAGATAAAGCACCATCTACGACAGGATATTTTTCAGATGTTGGTCTCCAGAAATCATATACATTATTTGTATATGCAACGCTATCGTCATTTAATTCTAAAATTCTAGGATTATGACTCAATAGTAAAGCGACTGCTCCTGCACCTTGTGTAGGTTCTCCACCTGAATTTAATCCGTAACGTGCGATATCAGATGCGATTACAAGTACTTTTTTACTCGGATTGTTTGATAAGAAGTCTTTAGCAAGTTGGATAGCTGCTGTAGCTGAGTAACAAGCTTCTTTCATTTCAATACAACGTGCAAATGGTTGAATATTTAATTGGTTATGAATCTCTATTGATGCTGCTTTAGAGTGGTCGATTCCCGATTCAGTCGCTACGATCACCATGTCGATATCTTTTTTATCTTGTTCAGATAATATATCTTGAGCTGCGTTAATACCCATTGATATAATATCTTGGCTCACTGGATTAACGGCCATTTTATTTTGACCGATACCAATTTTAAATTTATTTGGATCTACTCCACGAGCATTTGCCAAATCTTCCATACTTACATAAAAACTTGGGATGTAAAAATCTAATTTATCAATACCTATTGCCATAATAATTTCCTCTCAATATGTTATTTTATATATTGAATGATATCAAACTACATTAAATATTGACAATTATTAATAAATAAATTTTTAAGGAGAACATAAAATATGAATAAAGTTGTAATCGTAAGTGCTCAAAGAACACCTGTAGGAAAATTCAGAGGAAAATTGAGTAACTACTCTGCAGTAGAATTAGGGACTGCTGCTTTAAAATCTGCAATTAATAAAATCCAACTAGATCCTAAAGATATAGAAAATGTAATTTTCGGTAACGTTGTTCAAGCAGGTACGGGACAAAATGCTGCTCGACAAATTGCTGTAAATGCTAGGTTACCATACGAAACACCTGGAATGACTGTGAATGAAGTTTGTGGGTCAGGACTTAAATCTATCATTTTAGGGAAACAACTTATTCAACTTGGAGAAGCAAATGTTGTTGCTGTTGGTGGCGTTGAAAGTATGACGAACACACCAGACCTTATTCTTAAAAAAGGCGACGCACCTGTTAAAAGTTTCATGCATGATGGTTTAACTGACGTCTTTCATAATATGGCGATGGGCTTAACTGCGGAAGCAATTGCAACTAAATATGAAGTTACGCGTGAAGAACAAGATGCATTTGCATTAAATTCACATTTAAAATCTGATAAAGCAACAAAAGCTGGTAAATTCAATGAAGAAATCGTTTCATTAGAAGATGTTAATGGTGAAACAATGACTTCTGATGAATTAATTAGACCAGAAAGTACAATGGAAGACCTTGCAACATTAAAGACAATTTTCAAAGAAGACGGTACAGTTACTGCGGGTAACGCTTCAGCTTTAAGCGACGGTGGTTCTGCTTTAATTTTAATGAGTGAATCATACGCGAAAGAACATGGCTACACAATCTTAGCAACTGTCGGACAACACGCTGAAATCGGCTGTGATCCATTATATATGGGTTATGCACCATTCTATGCTGTAGAGTCACTATTAAACAAGACTGGAAAAACAATTCAAGATATCGATTTAGTTGAGATGACAGAAGCATTCTCAGCACAAAGCATTCCTGTTAAAAAGAACCTTAACATTCCAGATGAGAAATTTAACATTTATGGTGGCGCGATTGCTTTAGGTCACCCACTAGGATCAACAGGCTCAAGATTAGTTACAACACTTGCACATGCCTTAAAACAAGAAGATAAGCAAACGGGTATTGCAACTGCATGTATCGGTGGTGGCTTAGGTATAGCATTAATGATAGAAAAAGGAGTAGGACTTTAATGAAACCTTTAACGAAAGACTTCAGACATTTATCACGACCTGAAAAAATCAAACAATTAAAAGATCATGGTTGGATTAAAGAAGAATCTGAGCAAATATTACTTAACAATTCAGAAATAGATAAAGAACTTTTAGAGAATTTAATCGAAAATGTCATTGGTCAAGGTACGCTACCAGTAGGTGTCTTACCTGAAATTATAGTAGAAGATAAAGCGTACGCTGTACCTATGATGGTTGAAGAGCCATCAGTTGTTGCAGCAGCAAGTTTCGGTTCTAAACTTTTCAACAAATCTGGTGGTCTTAAAGTCGTTCAAAGTGACAATATTAAATTAGGTCAAATCGTATTTGATAATGTTACAGATACTGCTCAACTATCTAAAGATATATTAAATTTAGAAGCGGATATTCACCAAGTAGCGGATCAAGTCTACCCTTCTATCCTTAAAAGAGGTGGCGGTTATCATAAAATTGAAACGGATGAATTCCCTGAAGAAGGCATGCTTTCTTTAAAAGTTCATATCGATACACGTGATGCAATGGGTGCTAATATTATCAATACTATTCTTGAAGGTATTGCGCACTATTTAGAAACTCAATTAAGTGATACAAACGTATTAATGAGTATCCTTTCAAACTATTCAACAACATCAGTGATTCGCATCGAAGGTAAAATCGCCGTTTCAGATTTGGAAAAAGGTAACGTAAGCGGTGCAGAAGTCGCTCACCGTATGGAGAGAGCATCTGTATTAGCGCACATCGATCCATACAGAGCAGTCACTCATAACAAAGGTGTTATGAATGGTATTAGCTCAGTTGTGTTAGCTTCAGGTAATGATACGAGAAGCGTTGAAGCAGGTGCGCATGCTTATGCAAGTAAAGACGGACAATATAGAAGTTTAACAACTTGGAAATATGATAGAGATAACGAATTTTTAGTAGGTACAATAGAATTACCATTAACACTTGGCATTATTGGCGGTAGCATAGACCTCTTACCAATATCTAAAGTTACATTAGACTTACTAGGTGTTAAAACAGCACAAGAATTAGCACACATTGTAGCTGCAGTCGGACTCGTACAGAACTTTTCAGCATGTCGTGCACTCGTATCAGAAGGTATACAGCAAGGTCATATGAACCTTCACTATAAATCCTTAGCAATTAAAATCGGTGCAAAAGGTAGTGAAATCCAACTTATAACAGAAGCACTTAAAAGTATGGATAAACCAAACCTAGAAGCGGCACAAGGATTACTTTATGAGATGAGAAATAATTAGAAATTTGGTGAGATTCAGCGGGATTCGGTGCACTAACGATCTTGTTTTTGTTTCTTGATCGTTAGCGCCACAAAAGTAAACATAAAAGAGCCTAGAACAGTATTCATCCTTGTTCTAGGCTCTTTCTTTGTATATCCTCAATATCAATTTGACATCTTCTTACAAAACACATTAAGATAGTGAAGTTGATTAAAAAAATAGGAGAAATTTATCATCATGAAAAATAAACTTACTTTTAAAGAAAATATATATATCGGATCATTACTTTTTGGCTTGTTTTTTGGAGCGGGAAATTTAATCTTCCCTATTCATTTAGGTCAATTGGCAGGATCGAATGTTTTAACGGCCAATATTGGTTTCTTAATTACTGCGATTGGTTTACCATTCTTAGGGATTATCGCAATTGGTATTTCTAAGACGAATGGTATTTTTGAAGTAACGACACGTGTAAATCGCAAATATGCTTATATATTCACGATTTTACTTTATCTTGTAATTGGTCCCTTTTATGCTTTACCTAGGCTTGCAACGACATCGTTTGAAATTGCATTTACACCGTTTATTTCAGATTCATCTGTCACATTATATTTATCAATATTTAGTATTTTATTCTTCTTAGTTGCTTGGTTTTTCTCAAAAAAACCTTCAAAAATTCTAGAATATATCGGTAAATTTTTAAATCCTGTATTTTTAGTCCTTTTAGGTTTACTGATTTTATTAGCGTTTATTAATCCAATTGGACAAGTATCAAATGCTAATATTAGTCCTGATTATGAAAACAGCGCGTTATTAAAAGGTTTCATTGATGGTTATAATACGCTAGATGCTTTAGCTGCACTTGCATTCGGTATTATTATCGTATCAACTATTAAAAAGTTAGGTATTACAAACCCAAATCATATTGCGAAAGAAACATTCAAATCTGGTACGATTAGCATTATCTTAATGGGTATTATTTATAGTTTATTAGCATTTATGGGTACGATGAGTTTAGGCCATTTCAAAGCGAGTGAAAATGGTGGTATAGCTCTAGCTCAAATCGCACGATATTATTTAGGTGATTACGGCATCATATTACTATCACTCATCATTATCGTAGCTTGCTTAAAAACTGCTATTGGCCTAATCACAGCCTTTTCAGAAACATTCACAGAACTATTTCCAAAGCAAAACTATTTAATGTTTGCAACAGTTGTAAGTATTATTTCATGTATTTTTGCTAATGTTGGTTTAACAAAAATTATTGAATACTCTACACCAGTATTAATGTTTTTATATCCTTTAGCGATTACAATTATTTTGCTAACGTTATTCAGTTCATTCTTTAATCATTCAAAAATCATTTATCAATTTACGACATATTTTACAATGATCGCTTCATTTGTTGATGGTATTAAAGCAAGTCCTGAATTCATCGCAAATACAGGTTTTGCACATGCAGTTATCACTTTTGGCGAAAAATTCTTACCATTCTTCACGATTGGAATGGGTTGGGTATTACCAGCCGTTGTCGGATTTATCATCGGCTTCATCGTATATCAATTTAAGAAATCATCATACAAAACAACATAATTCAGACAAAAGCAAGTTACCTCAACTATGAGATAACTTGCTTTTTTTATATAGATATTTATTTGTTATAAGGTTGTCTGCCCATTACGAATTTAAAAATTTGAAATTCTCTTAATAAAATACCAATCCCTAGACAACATCCCACAATAAACAATAATGATATTGGAATAAAGATAAATGTCTGTTCTTCAAATATACTTGTATATTGGAACATATATTCCAATATAATCGGATGTAATAAATAAACGAAAAATGAATATCTACTAATCAATTCAACAGAACTAAACATAAATTCATCAAACTGTGTGCTAAAGTTAATTAAAATTAAAAATGCAAAAGTGATATATAATAAAATACGATAATCCATACTACTAACCATCCAATAATCATGTTCTCCTACAAATACAAAGGCTACGTAAGCAGCAATTGTTAAAAATACGATTAAAGCGATGTATTTCGTTACGAAAGCTTTAATAGCTTGATAATTATGACCTACATAAGAACCTAAAAAGTAATAAAATAGCCAACCAATTATGAATGTTTCAGGACTAAATGGATAATACTGACTTATAAATTCTCTAACAGGTTCAACATTTTGGTAACTATACAAATAGATTGTATTAATTATGAACGAAATGATAAGACTCCATTTTGAAAAAAGTATTTTAGCATTTATTCGATAGATGATCCAATTTAACAAGAAGAACTGAATAATGATTACAATAAAGTAGCCATACCAATTACCTTGAATAACATTTTCTGTGTATTGCGTTAAGAATGAATCATTTAATTTAAGTGATTCAGAATAACTATAGAAAGCACCCATAATTAAGTAAGGTAATAATATATATTTTAGACGTGTTCTTAAATAGCCTGTTTTTAATTTATCATTATAATTTAGTGTCGTTAATAGTTGAGACAATATAATAAATGAAGGTGTCCCGATAATTAAGATCATTCTGATCCAATATAAGACTTGTAATTGCAGATCATCAGGTTCATTTGTGTTTGTAAACTCGGTAAAAACATGTGTTAGTACAATTAATAAACATAAAAATGTTCTTAAATATATAAATTCAATATATCTTCCTTTACTCATGATTAAATCCTTCCCATTTCTTAACAAGCTTGTTAAAAGCGTCATCACTTACCATAACTCTTGGAATGTAAAAATTATCGCTATCTGGAACAACTGCTTTTTCTTCCAATGTAAATCCATACTTGATTGATGTATCGTTATCAAGTTGTTTAATTAATTTATCGTTTGCTTGACCGTATGGATATGCGATCGCTTGTTCATTTCCATCTAGTTCATCTTTAATATAGTCCGTACTTTTATCGATATCCTGTTTAATATTTCCCTTTTCAGCAAATGATACAAATTTTGATTTATCTTTTTTCATAGTATGCATATCATGTGTATGCGATGCAAAATCCCATAACCCGCTATTCTTCATTTTGAGTAATTCTTTTTTAGGCGACATACGAATATTATGAAAATCAGGGTCACCTACATGATCCGTTATTACAAAACCAGTTCCTTGGACATCGTATTTTTTCATAATTGGAAAGGCATTTTCATAAATACTTTGATCCATATCATCAAAATTTAACCACACACAATTTTTTGGGAACTTACCTTTTTCTTTGTAATGAATGAATTCATCTAAAGATAAAAATTGAGCATTTTTTCCTTTTAACCATTTAATATGAGATTCGAATTGCGTGTCAGTGACACTATAAATTTTCAATTCTTTACTATTTGAGAATGCTGATAGCAATTTATCTATCCATGTGTCTTCTCTCACTCGGTGATAGTTTAATGCAAGACATCCATTTTTCTCGCCACCAAGTGTTTTTTGTTTCTTAGCAAGTACTGATTGATCACTAGAAATGAACATGAATAATATCAAAGCTATCAACATCGACCACTTAAGACTTAACTTAATAATACTCATGTGGTACAGCTCTCTTTCTTCTAACATTGAATCGAAACGTAATCATCAAATATACAGAAATGATGATTGACCCAATCACAAAATAATTAAAAATCGAGACAATATCACCTTTCTCAAGATTCAATATCACTCTTATAATTTGTATAAAATGATTGTCTATCGGTAATAACGATCCTACCATTACAAATAGCACCGTTATGCAATATAGCCATAATATAGATGACGCAACAAACACAATTGACTCTCTGAAAATATTTAAATTTGATTCTACTCTTTTATGTTCCCTCTGTCTGGACTTGTCCATGTAGCAAACGCTCCTTTTTTTCGTTTAAGTGCTTTCGGAAATGCAACAACGACGACAATCGCATTGATTAACCAATAGAAAGTTGGGTACCAACTTAAAAATATGAGAAATAAATTGTTTTTTCTTTCATATCTACTGTCAATCAATAAAGAAATAGTAAATTGAATAATGTTAATAAACGTCAGTAAGAATGCTGATATTAAAAAGATATTTAATTGATAATTATAGAAGTAGTAATCCAAGAAGTTCAATCGCAGTATTGTGTAACATAAGATAACAACTATGCCATATACCCATATTACAGAAAGGATTTGTTCAATAAATAACAACCATAATGAAATATTTCTTACTTTTAACATGTTCTTAAAATCTCTTAAAATCACTTCATGTCCACCTTGGGACCATCTTACCCTTTGTTTCCATAACCCCTTAAATGTTTCAGGAACAAGCATCCAACATAATGCTCTCGGTTCATATTTTATTTTGTATCCCGATAAATGGAACTTCCATGACACTGCAATATCTTCAGTAATCATGTCCGTATCCCAATATTGATTCTTGTCTAATGCTTTTTTATTAAATAACGTAAAAACACCAGATATTGTATTAACAAAGCCATTAATCGTTTGTGCTCTCTTTATACTCCCTATCATGCTAGCGTATTCGATTGTTTGGATTTTCCCTAGTAAAGTAGATTTATTTCTAATACGTGGGTTTCCCGTTACTGCACCGATTGTTGGATCATCAATTAGACTTTCCACCATAAAGTACGGTGCATCATCGTCGATAATCGTATCTGCATCTACACACATCAAATATGGGTATTGAGCATATTGAGCTGCAATATTTAACGCATTTGCTTTACCCCTATTTTCTTCTAAATTAATAAACTTAATTCTGTATTCTTGTTTAAGTCTTAATAATTCTGCCTTAGTTTGATCCGAACTCCCATCATTAACAGCAATAATTTCTTTGATTGGATATGAAAGGTCATTTAAATTCTTAATAGTGTCTGCAATGGTACTCGCTTCGTTGTAACAAGCGATAATAAATGAAATCCCTTCTTTCGGTTGATAGTTTATATGCTTAGCTTTCAACTTTCTTTCGATAAAAACATAGTAAATCAAAGTTCCGATTATCCAAAAAATTGACATAGCTATCGGATAAACGATAAAAAACATTAATAAAATTTCCATAATTTTCTTCCTAACGAACGGTAGTTTGTAAAAATAGTATATCATTTTCAGAGAAAAAGGCAATGCGTTATTTATTGTGTGAAATGTAAACGTTTTTACGAGTGATTTTTTGTGCTATTTCCTGTATAGTTATTCATAGGTAGTAAAGGAGGCAAATGAAGTGAATAATACATCTGAGAAACTCATCCATATAAGTATGAGAAGCTTTTCTGAAATGGGCTATTATGGAACATCACTAAATAATATTGCCAATGAACTAGGAATAAAAAAGGCAAGTTTATATAACTATTTCAATAGTAAAGATGAATTGTATGAACAATGTATTGAAAGATGTATGAATAAAGGTATGAAATTAATCGAAAGTATAGATACACAAGCTCATAATGCTCATGAAGAACTCCTAAAGTTTTTTCAAGAATATATATATGATTCATCGTGTTTAGTAAAATTCTACATTCAATTATCATTTGCACCATCTAACTTTACAGAGATGATTTTAGAGCACAATAAAAAACTTGAAATCGTGTTTAACAGTAAATTAGTAGATATCCATAAAAATAATGAATTCAATGTTAATCGCGATGATTTTATTTTATTTATTAATATGTTTGTATACGGATGGCTTTATAGAAGATCATTTATACAAAATAACGTAACACCTGACAAGATTATAAAAGAATTTGATCAACATATTAAGATATTAACGAATCAGTCAAACGCTGATAATTCATAAAACCTATAATGACACGCCATAAAAATCAATATATGTCGTGTTTTTTATATGGAGATATCATTTATAAAAATTTCCGTAAAACAATTTATAGATATACTTCAACGGTTTACTAAACCTATTCTTTTTTCGTATAAATTGTTGTAAAAAAATAACATAATAGTTATCATTTTGTTTATCCAATATTTTAATTACTTTTTTGTTATAAATTTACTTTTTTGGGTATTACATATATAGCTATACTAGAGAAAGAGGTAGAACCATGGTTATGAACAACAGGAAAGGCTATTATGAAGATATCAGTGATGATTTGTTGTATGTTTCACAATCTATTAGCCAAAAAATCTCATCTGAAGATTTTAATTTATCAGATGAGAAGGAGATTATTAAAGACATTCTAGAAAAGTTGGAATCCCAATCCTCAGAATAATTCGTTATATACCGTCATAACGACTGCTCAGACAATCAAGGCAATCGTTATGATTTTTATTTTTTGATATTGAAATATGCTTTAATCAAAGGTATTTCTTGATTAATTAATTCTTCTTGTGTCATATCAGTTGCATGTTCACCCCAAAATGATAATGCAGATCCTTTAACATTTTGACTATTCACTTCACTATAAGGATTCTTATTATAATAAAATTTGTTATATGCATATGCCCAACCTATATATTCAGCCTGTTCCTTAATATCTTCCTGGCTAAATTTTTTTGAGGGTAAGAAATATAACGAATAATAATTATAGTTATATACATCAAACTGATATTGATCAAAGTCTTCAACAGTTAAATTAGATTTACTGTCTTCATTTTGCTTCCAATATAATATTGAATAATGGTTATTTAAAGACTTTATCCCTTCATATGTAACCATATCATTCCACATCTGTGGCTCATATCCTTGTTGAAATGCATAGTCACCTATTTGATTCATATATTCTATAAAGCTTTTTTGATGTGCACCTCCACCAGCAACTTCATCCCCACCGAGTACAATGCGTTGTTGTTCTGCAAATTGAGGTTGTTTAAACAACTCTGTTATTTCAGCAATCTGTCTATTCGTAACATCTACTGCTTTATGATTCGAGAAAAAATCTAAAGTGTTATCGCTATAGTCACTGATGATTTCATGATATAACGATTCATCATTTTGTTTAATCAAAGATAAAAAAGCTTTGGAATGAGAGGGAAAATCCATATCTGGAATGACCATTACATTTAAATCATTACTATACTCAATAAGTGATTTCACTTCTGTTTTTGTTAAATAATATGGATTAGAAAAACTTTTACGATCAAAATATTCTGATTCAATTGCGTAATTTTCATCATCTGAAAAATGTAATTGAAGGTATTGACCATTGTGATCATGTATATATTTAACGATGGTTTTTAAGGTATCTAGAGAATATGACTTTCTTGCGATGTCTATGGTAATACCTTTTTGAATATTTTCAGCTTGTACTTCATTGTTTGAAACAGTGAAACTTAATAAAACAGATAAAGCGATTAATATTTTACTTTTCATGTTGTCACCTTTTTCTGTATAGTATGCAAACTGTTTAATATGTATATTGATATATTTCAAGCGGGTACTCCTTTGAGTAATCCCGCTTAAAATATATACAAAAATGCTTTTTATTAACTAAGCAAATTCTCTACTTCTCAGTATATCTCGGGTTATCTTTATTAAGTGCCCAATTACCTGTTGTTAAATATGAGGCATAAGCAGACCAGCAAACATAAGGGATTAATAACAACCCTGCTGACTTATTCACTTTATAAAATTGAACAGTTGTTAATATAACTGCGCTCAATAATACATAACTTTCAATAAGTGCTGTGCCTCTTAATTTATATTTAAAATAAAGAATTGACCACAAATAATTTAAGCCTAATTGACTATAATAAGCTGTCTGAGTTGATTTAGCTGCGCGATCTTTCGTTATAATCGAATGTGCGATACCCATGCTTAAATATAATATCGGCCATACAATTGGGAATATATAACCCGGTGGTGAGAATGGTGGTTTTTTATTTTTAGAATAATCTTTTCGTGCATTTTGAACAGCATATTTACCGATTAGTCTACCACCAACTAACGGTGCTGAAATGATACCAACGTATTTCAATATTTTACTTAATTTCATACAGAATCACCTTTTCAAAAGTTTGATGTCTAGTATATATACCCGAATTTGTCTATCATTAAAATAAGAACTTTTATAAAAGGAGTAATACAAATGAAAATTTTAATTTTAGGTGCTACTGGCAGAGTTGGACAAGAAGTATTAACACACGCACTATCAGACGGCCATGACGTAACTGTACTCGTTCGCGATAAAAATAAATTAAGCGTCGACCATCAATCTGTGAGACTAATCGAAGGAAATGTATTAAATCCAAATGATATTCAAAAAGCAGCTGAATGTAACGAGATTATTGTAAGTGCATTAAGTACAGACGGCTCCACTACATTATCAGAAGCTATGCCATTAATTATTGAAACAATGTCACAACAAGGCATTAAACGTATCATCACAATAGGTACTGCTGGCATATTACAAAGTCGAACTGACAAGAATTTACTACGCTATCAATCAAACGAATCTAAAAGACGCACAACACGTGCAGCAGAAGAACATCATAAAGTTTATACAATGCTTAAAGATTCAGAGCTAGATTGGACAATCGTGTGCCCAACCTATTTACCAGATGGCGAAAGAATCGGACAATACAGAGTTGAACGAGACTACTTACCAGAGAATGCCGTGAAAATCTCTGTCTCAGATGCAGCAGACTTCGTTTACGATCAAATATCGTCCGACGTATTTATTCAATCACGCGTTGGAATAGGATATTGATATAGAATTCTGAAATAGATTATAAAGACAATTCAACAAATACAAATGAAGCGACAACTGCAACATTATTCACAATGTTAGGAAGTTTATTGTTCTTCAGAAAGCGTAAAACTGATAAATAATAAGATAACCCCTAAGAGATGTTTCATATGAAACATCTCTTAGGGGTCTTTTTATACTTTCATACTTTTAGGAGGAATCATTGCCCAACATATAAGTAATAATATAAATACAATTGCTGGGACTAGAAATCCGTGGATAGATATTGTTGCGACAACTGTTGCGATCAATGCAGATCCGAAGCTAGATCCAATATTTTCTACAATATTAAAATCCAACCTTTTTAGACTAACTAAAGTATTAAAATAATAGTTTTATATAATTTATCATAATTATTTATTATTATTTTCTATCATTGACAAACCTTGCAAACCCCCTATAATTGAGAATGATTCTCACTATATAAATTATTTGAAAAGGAAGTTGATCTTTTTGGAAATCGTATATAACGAACAGATACAAGAAATACGCCAATATTTTCAAGATTTTTCTGAAGAAGACATAACAACTTTATACCAGAAAGCATACCGTGAAATCACGCGCCGTATTGATCAATTATCGAGTTTTGAAGATATTGATCAAGATGTCATTTATGATGATGAACGCTTAGTACACGAAATTCAAGATTCTATTCGTAACCTCACTTTGAGTTATATTCAATTCGAACGTGATCATCAACAATATGGTCACCGTTATCAAAATATTTTTGAGTTTGTTGAACAAGAAAATATATCAGATGTCTTTTTTGAACAAAGTGTTACTGAGGGACATCCTTTTCACCCAATGACTAAGACAAAATTAGGATTCTCTATTGATGATGTTATTAAGTTTTCACCAGAATTTAGACAAACGGTGAATGTCATTCCTCTATTGTGCAATAAAGATTTTATAGATGAAATCAATATCTATCAATCGCCTGCATTAGAGACTTTTAGAAAGAAAGTTGATACATATTGCAAAGAATATGGCATTAAATTTGAAAACTATGCATTACTGTTTATTCATGAATGGCAATTGAAGCATTTTCTGTTACCACAGTTTGAAACATGTTTCGAACAACAGTTCATGATTCCATTACACGATTTAGCTGTTGAAAGCAGTCCATTATTATCATTTAGAACTTTAGAAGCGCAAGAATTAAATTGCATCGTTAAGACTGCTGTCAATGCACAAGCGACTAGTGCAGTAAGAAATGTGTCTCCCGCTTCTATCCGTAATGGCATTATTCTTAGCGATGTTGTGGAACGCATTTATCGTTCAAATGGTTATGATAATAGCTATATTCAAAAAGATTTAGCAGGCAGTTATTTAAACATCAATCAATCACACGCTAATAAATGTAGCTTTATGTTAAGAAGCCTTATACCTGAACAGAAAGCCAGTCACCAATTAGTATGTGGCAGTCTGATTACTGATAGCTTTGTTACGAGAAAACCTATTCTCATTGAGTGTATTGAAACAATTATGCAAACACAAGACATGTCATTCGATTCTGCAACTCAATTATTCTTAACAGAATATACACATAATTTATTAGAAGCTACTTATAGATTATTGCTTGAAGAAGGTATTAGTTTAGAAGCACATATGCAAAATAGCACTGTCGTCATTAAAGATGGCATGCCTATTTCTATTTATATAAGAGACTTTGGTGGCGTGAGATTATATGAAAGAAATATAGATATTGATGATTCAACAGGCTTGATTACTGACTCATTTGAAGATTTGTTATCAGTATTTTCTCATGCAGTCTTATACAATCACCTGTTCCAACTTATACAAGTGTTGGCTACTTATGGTTATGACAGTACAAAAGGTTATCAAATCATTCGAAATATGATAGCTGATCATCACGTAAATAGTGCGCCTGACATCAATATTTTAGAACAACCAACCTTTAAAATTAAATCACTATTAAAAATGAGAATATTCGCTGAAGGTTACGATTACCAATATACAAATATCAATAACCCGTTATATATGGAGGCCAAATAAAATGAGTTGGACTAATGAGGTATATCAACATACAGATAAATACGAACAACACTATATCGAGCAATGTATTCAAGACAGCATTCATACAACATTCAAGAAATTATTAACATGCTTTTATGAAGAAGTAACACCTCCTATACATCATGTAGAATCCTTTAAAACAATCACAACTTTATATATTAGCGATTCTATATTTGTCACTTATGATAAAGCGAACCATCGCGTACAAATTACAGATGATACAACAACTCGCTTTGTTCAAGATCCACTTGAATTAATAGACTGGCTTAATCATTTTAGTGACGAACATTACGATTACCACAAATTGCATGTTGAAATTGAAAATCACCTCATCAACCAAGCAATTAGTTTTATTCATTGTTCTTATACATCTAAAAGCGACCATCCATTATTACATAGTGAGCAATATGTGATTACTGGGCATAACATTCACCCATGTGCTAAGACAAAGTTAGGATTGTCTTTCAAAGAAGTTATGCAATATTCACCTGAATATAATCATGCATTCAAATTAAACTGGTTATTCGTTAAAAAAGGCTTTCTATATAATAATTTAGAAGCTTCTGAGGTAAAAACTTTAGCAGACTTTAGTGGTTATTTAGGAGAAATACCTGAAGATTATGATTTGATACCTGTACATCCGTTTCAATTCGAACATGTCATACCAAAAGTTTATACAGAAGAGATCAAATCTCAAAATATTATACCGCTTCAACATACTGGTGGACTCGTAAAGAGTACTTCATCATTTAGAACCGTTTGTCCTTTAGATACGATAACACCGATTATCAAACTTCCTGTCAATTCACAAATGACGTCAACAATACGGTCTATTAGCAACAACAGTATTATTAATTCTAAAACTATTGGTGAATATTTCAAATATATTTATAAGACTGACGACCGTCTTAATGAAATCAGCTTACCAGTATTAGAATATGGCGGTATGACTTACATTCATGACGAAGTAGATAAACAGCGTAATTTATCATTCATATTGAGAGAAAATAATACGCAATATATACCTGCTCATGCATCACTATATACAGCTACATGTTTGTTTGAGTTGAATGAACATCATCAAAAAATCTACGTCGATATGATTGAAACAGCTCGTGCAACAGCAACACCGATTGCTTGGTTTGACCAATATGTCTCATTACTCGTTGAAACCGTATTAACACTTATGACAAAATACGGTGTTGGCTTAGAAGCTCATCTTCAAAATATGTCATTTGAATTTATGAATGGTATGCCTACACGTCTTCACGTGAGAGACTTTGGCGGATTACGAATAGATGCTTCTCGCGTGCCTGAATGGTTAGAACTTAGCAACGCTTTAACAAACGCAACAACTGAAGGTATGTATGAGAAAGTACAAAACACTTTAATTAGTAATCACCTCAACACACTTGTGCATCATTTCAGTGAAGATTATGCATATGATCCAAACTTCTTATGGCTACGTATTAACCGTACATTTAAAGCCGTATTTGAAGATTTACTATCACAAGACATTCAACATACAGAGGCAGATATTAAAGCCTTTTACAAAGAGACTATAAACGAGAAAGCATTATTAACGATGCGCGTATCTAATAAAGATCAAGATATTTATATCCCAAAAGCCAACCCACTTCTCATTAGTGATGAAGTTAAAGTTTAATCCGTATCATCGTTTTGTCAGTTCTCAGTTTATAGCTCGAACAATCGATTGGGTAGATATCATCGCATTAAATTGGATCACGTTACAAATGACAGGAAGTGCTGTTTACATTGCATATATTAATTTTGCGCGGTTAATGCCACAGTTAGCATTTGCTTTTATAATCGGCAAAATCATCGATACTGTTAATTCTACTAAACTCATGTACATCATCCATTGTGCGAATATGTTATTCACAGTATGTGTCGTCTATGCTTTTTGGCAAAAATGGAATATCTACCTCATACTGTCTATTATTATGGTGCGTTCATTTTTCCAAGCAATTGATACGATACAAAGAAATGCACTTATACAAAGTTTTGTAACACCAGACAAGCTACATAAAGCAATCAGTTTAAATGCTTTAATCTTAAATATAGCTAGACTAACTGGACCATTTATAGGTGGGATATTATTAGCTCAACTGAATTCAAATATCGTATTATCCCTACCTATTATTGGGAGTATGATGGTTATATTATTCAACCAAACTTTGCCAGAGGTCCATCATGAGAAGAAGACACGTCATAAAATATGGTCGTACTTAAGACAACAACCTGTTATTGTCATGCTCATGTTGTCCAGTGTCTTATCGATGCTTTTTGGATTTTCGTATACAATTATTCTACCTAGCATTGTAGATGAACAATTTGGCAGCCGTACGATGATTTATTCACTCTTTACTGCCATGATTGCTGCTGGATCTATTATAATTTTAGTCATGTTTATGCGCACTAAAAATATGAATACGATGAAAAGTTTGAAACGATGGGCAATGATATTTACATTAACCATAATATTATTAATGTTTATTCATGATACATATTTATATGCAGCTGTCTTATTAATAATGGGATTGGCATCACAGGCATTTAGAACGACCAATCGTATACTCGTCCAACAGCTTGTTGAAGCGAAATATAGAGGATCTGTATTATCCATTTCAATGATGGATAAAGGTTTCATTCCACTTGGTGGTATATTACTAAGCTTTATCTTTGAACAGTTCAATTTACAAATTGTATATATAACAATGGTTGTTGGACTGCTCATCATGGTCATCTGTGTCATGTTTATGATAAATAAGGAGAATCAATATGGAAAGAATTAAAGAAGTGTTAACAGACAGTAATCACGATTATTATATATATGATTTAACCGAATTAAAGAAACGCATCAATTGGATCAGCTCTGTCACGAAACATGATATTTTCTATGCAGTGAAAGCTAACTCTAATATAAAAATTTTAGAAACACTCGCACCTTTTGTTTCGGGATTTGAAGTTGCTTCTACTGGAGAAATTGAAAAGGTTCGATCTATTTCAAATGAAATTCCAATCATTTACGGCGGACCTGTAAAGACGAAACAACATTTAGAATACGCTTTAGATGCACATGTGAAATCAATTCAAGTAGAGAGTCTCTTTGAGTTAGATGCGTTGCAATCATTACTACAAGAAAAACAACAAACAATCGAAGTTATGATTCGCATTAATTTAAGTAACATTCAATCAACAGCTAAATTAAAAATGGCAGGTGTCGCTACACAATTTGGTATGCCCTACAACGATTTAGATGAAGCCATTCAAATCTGTCACGACACAGAAAAAATCACTTTAACAGGTTTCCACTTTCATGCAATGAGCAATAATTTAGATGAAGATGCTCACGTCACATTCATTGAAAGTGCACTTGAATTTACGCATCAATATCAATCACATTTACCGGAAGAATATGCGATTAATGTAGGTGGTGGTATAGGTATCGACTATGATGAGCAAAAATATTTTGATTTTGATTATTTTGCAACACGTATCCATCACTTACCCCGTTTAACATTTGAACTTGGTCGTTTTATTACAGGTCCTATAGGTTATTATGCCGCTCATGTTTACGATATTAAATCTATGCATAATCAAACATTCGTCTTATTAAACGGTGGCACAAACCATTTTAGATTTCCAAAAGCGTGGCAACATCATCAACCGTTTGAAATCATTCATTCGCATTCAACATCTAACAGAATAAAGTCCATCACTAATGATACGGTCGTATTAGCTGGAAAACTATGTACACCGAATGATGTATTTGGTCTCCCCTATGATATTGAAAGCATACAAACTGGTGACTGGGTAGTGTTCAAATATGCTGGAAGTTACGGATATGACATTAGCCATTTACAATTTTTATCTCATGAACTGCCGCTTATTCAATATATTTAAATATATTTTATTTAAACTAAAAGTATATTCCAAAAACATATTGACAAAAAAAGGTAGTATTTTATAATTGAAAATGAAAATCATTATCATAATTCAACTTGAGAAAGAGGTTAAAGAAATGAGAAAGCTTTTATCAGTTATAGTAGTACTTGTTGTAATGCTAGCAGCTTGTGGTAATAAACAAGAAGCATCTTCAAACAAAGATACACATGAAGTGAAACATGCCATGGGAACGACTAAAGTACCTAACAATCCTAAACGTGTTGTTGTATTAACAAATGAAGGTACAGAAGCACTTGTTTCAATGGGCGTTAAACCTGTTGGTGCTGCTAATTCATACTCTGGTAATCCGTGGTATAAACATTTAGAGAAGAAATATAAAGACATTGAGCCTGTTGGTGGAGAAAGTGAAATCAACTTAGAAAAAATCGCGAAACTTAAACCAGATTTAATTATCGGTAATAAATTCAGACAAGAAGCACAATACAAGAAACTTTCTGAAATCGCACCTACTGTATTCTCTAAAGAACTACGTGGCGACTGGAAAAACAACTTTAAATTATACGCGAAAGCTGTAAATAAAGAAGATAAAGGGAATGAAGTCTTAAAGAATTACGATAATCACGTTAAAAAAGCTAAAGAAGAAATTGGAGATAAAGCAAACTCAGAAGTATCAATGGTTCGCTTTATGCCAGGTGATGTAAGAATTTATCATAAAGATACATTCTCAGGTGTTATCTTAGATGAACTTGGTATTAAACGTCCTAAAGGTCAAGATAAAAGCGACTTCGCAGAAAAAGGTGTTACAAAAGAACGTATTGATGCGATGGACGGAGATTACATCTTCTACTTTACTTTCCAAGAAGATGATAAGAAAGTTTCAGCATTAGAAAAAGAATGGGTAAACGATCCAGCATTTAAAGCATTAAATGCATCTAAAAAAGGTCATGTTTATAAAGTAGATGATGCTGTTTGGAACACTTCAGGTGGTGTATTATCTGCCAATATGATGATTGATGATTTAAAGGAAAAATTGAATGAAAAATAAATATCTTTGGTTATTTCTCCTATTTTCAGGTATGTTTGTCGTGCTATTCATATTAAGTATGATGCTTGGCTATAAACATTTTACCTTTTCAGATATATGGCAACATTATATCCATGGAGAAACAATTAAAGATCAACGTGTACTGACACAATTAAGACTACCTCGCGCAATTTTGGGCGGGGTTGTCGGTGTTTTAATGGGCATTAGTGGTGTAATGATCCAAACCATTACACGAAACCCTTTCGCAAGCCCTGGCATTATGGGTGTTAATAGTGGTGCTAGTTTAATGGTTGTAATTGCGACTGTTGGATTTGGTATGAACGGTGCATTTCAACAAACCATTATGGCTTTTATCGGTACCATCATCATTGCAACTTTAATTATATTAGCCACAACATTACCATTTAAGCCATTCAATGCAATGGAATTAACTTTATTCGGAGCAAGTGTTAGTGCTTTTTGTATGGCCATCACTCAAGGTCTACTGATCTATAACGAATCAGCTATAGAAGAATTAATATATTGGTTAAATGGTTCAGTAGCGAATAAACATATCACTATTTTAATGTACATATGGCCATTTATTATCGTTGGTTTAATCATATCTATTTATATGGCCAAGCCGCTTAATCTTTATATGCTAAGTGATGATGCATTAAAAGGACTCGGTGCTAAAATCTTATCCATTAAAGTATTCACGATGATTGCTGTTGTCCTGTTAAGTGGATCAGCCGTTGCATTAGCTGGTCCAATTGCCTTTATTGGACTGATTACACCTCATGTTGCGAAATTGTTATGTAAGTCTCATAACCATTTTATTGTCATACCTTTATCAGGTGTTCTAGGTGGTTGTCTTCTGTTATTAAGCGATATTTTAAGCAGATATTTATTAATGCCGAGAGAACTGCCAGTCGGTATTACAACTGCACTTATTGGTGCACCAATATTCATTTATTTAATTCTTAATCGTAAGGAGTTAACAGAATGAAGAAATTTATCATACTTATTATCATGCTCATGTTAACGACTTTACTCACACTCATGCTAGGTGATAGCTTTATCGCACCTCAAAATGTATTAAGTGGCCTATTTAAACTTGGTGATCCTTATACAAACTTAGTCATTAATACTTTAAGACTACCGAGAGTCTTATTAGCAATTGTAACGGGTGCAGCACTTGGCATTGCAGGTTGTGTCTTGCAATTTATTACGAAAAATCCATTAGCATCACCTGATGTTATTGGTATATCACAAGGTGCTAATGTTGGTTCATTAGTATTTCTCATTGTCTTAACAACAAGTACCGAAGCTTTATTATTACCAATAGCTTATCAGCCTATCTTTTCAATGCTTGGTGCGATAATTGTTACGGCATTATTATATTTTTTAGCAATGCGAAAAAGTTACAAACGAGATCGTCTCATACTTATTGGTATAAGCTTTAACATACTTTGCCAAGCAATTGTGATGTTCCTAATATTAACTTCAAATAAACGAAGTGCTCAAGCTCAAATTTGGATTACAGGTTCCGTTCATCAAGCAGAATACCAACAAGTCATGATTGTAGGAAGCATCTTATTTATCGTCATGGTCATCCTGACATATTATGCACGTTCATTTGATATTCATTACTTAGGTAGAAATTTATCATTAGCATTAGGCAATCCTTATCAACACATATCTATCATTGCATTAATATCAATGAGTATCCTAATTGGGATATCCATGAGTTATGTAGGCGGTATACAATTTGTCGGATTAATCGCACCACACATCGCACTTAAACTCGGTGCACATCAATTTAGAAATCGAATATTTTATAGTGCCATAATCGGCGCCATCATACTATTATTAAGTGATTTAATCGGTAGAACACTCTTCTTACCAAAAGAAATCCCAGCCGGAATCTTTACCGCACTCATCGGTTCACCATTCTTTATGTATTTATTAATCAAGAGTAGGAAATGATATATTAATAACACAAAAAGGACTAGAAAATTTTCTAGTCCTTTTTGTTATCTATTTGCCATGATATCTTTCGCTATATGGATTTGTTTATTTCTTTCCTCAGTCACTAACTTTAAATCATTGTTAGATATTATATTCATCACTTTAATAGCATAATCTGATGATACAATTGCATGTCCTGTTGCGATTGCTTGCGCGTATACACGTGCTGCAAATTTACTTTGTTCTGTTATTGATCTTTGTGATAATTTATTCGCTAAAAATCCAGCTTGTCTGAGTTCATAAACACTCATTTGCCCTTCTTTTCTAAGTTGTAATTTGTGCTCAGTTTCTGAAATAATTGTATGTTTGTCTTCGTCATTGCCTATATCTATATCATCAATAAACCTCTTCGCATTTGTAATCGCCCACTCGACAAGTTCTTTCTGTGTCAGTTCTTCTAATAATGTCTCTAAAGTTATTCGTTTCTCAATATCATCTTGAATTTTCACTTTATATTTAGAAGGTATTTCGACTTTATGAGCTTTCTTAAGCTCTCTTTCATGTTCATTCCATGCATATTCCTCTATATCCATAACATGTCCTCCCTAGTATGACGATTGTTTAAGCTATCAAAAATTTTTTGTTAAATTGTCTAAATATTTGGAACTTTTATTCTTTGAAATGATATAATCACCTGAAGGGGTGATGTAATATGACAACAAAAGAGCAAAAGTCTAATAAGTTTTTAGACGGAATTGAAACAATCGGTAACAAATTGCCACATCCATTTTTTATATTTTTATACTTAGCTATTTTCGTTATGGTATTATCGTTTATTTTTAGTTTGTTTGATGCAACGGTTAAACCTCCTGGTGCGGATAAAGCACTCGATGTTAAAAATTTATTTTCAAATGAAGGTATTGAATACATTTTCACTAACCTTATCACGAACTTCACTGGATTTGCACCTTTAGGTCTCGTTATATCCATGATGATTGGTGTTGGCTTGGCAGAAAAAGTTGGCTTTTTAGAATACATTATTCAAAAAACCATTGTCAATGCGCCACCAGCTTTAATTACATATGCAGTTGTGTTTATTGGGATTATGGGTAATATTGCTTCTGATGCTGCAACGATTTTAATTCCTCCATTAGCAGCTATGGTATTCTATAAATTAGGGAGACATCCGGTAGCTGGTTTAGCTGCAGGGTTCGCTGCAGCTGGTGCAGGATTTACGGCTAACTTATTAGTTGTAGGTACAGATGCATTACTTGCTGGTATCAGTACTGAATCTGCAAAGATTATTGATCCTGATATGGTCGTATCTCCAGTAGCAAACTGGTATTTTAATATTATTTCTACAGTGTTGTTAACCTTTGTAGGTGCTCAAGTGACGACTAAAATTATAGAACCTCGTTTAGGTGAATATAAAGGTCATATTGAAGATTTAGATGAACATGAAGACTCACCTACTGCCAAAAAAGCTTTCATTTACGCTTTAATTGCAGCTGCAATTTATATACTTATATTTGTTGTTGGTTTATTAATACCAAACAGTCCTTTATTAGGTGAAAAAGGCGACATACTTGAATCTCCATTTTTAGCAGGAATTGTACCCGTCATACTTGGTTTCTTCCTTGTTGTCGGCACAACATTTGGTATTGTTGACCAAAAGATTAAAAGCACACACGATGTAGGAAAATTTATGACGCAAGCTGTTAATGACATGTCAGGATACATTGTACTCATATTTGCTGCATCACAATTTATCAGTTTCTTCCAATGGTCTAATATGGCTACTTGGATTGCTGTAAATGGTGCTGATTTCTTGAAAAGTATTCATTTAACAGGATTGCCGCTCATCTTGTTATACATTATATTCACAGCAAGTCTCAACTTATTAATCACATCAGGTTCAGCTAAGTGGGCGTTAGAAGCACCCGTGTTTGTACCGATGTTTATGCAACTTGGTATTCATCCAGGTTTTACTCAAGCAGCTTATCGTGTAGCTGATTCATCATTTAATATTGTTACACCTTTGAATCCATATTTTGTCGTCATTATAGCTTTCTTAAATAAGTACGATAAAAAGGCTGGTATAGGTACGCTTATTTCATTAATGATACCTTATACGGTTGCATTTATTATTACTTGGATTATTTTATTAACGATTTTCTATTTAACAGGATTACCTTTAGGTCCTGGTGTAACAAGACATTTGTAAGGAGTGACATTCATGAATTTTGACGAAGATTTTAAACAAAAGTTAATCAATCTTAGACGTAATTTACATGCTTTTCCTGAAGTAGGATTTTTAGAAATTCGAACTGCAAATATCGTTAAGAACTACCTAGATTCTTTTGGATATGACATTCAAAGTGGTCAAGAAGTGATGAATAAAGATTATTTAATGGGGTATCCTACTGAAGTTGAATTTAATTCACATATTGAAAAATTAGATCAACTCGACGAAGAACTGCCACATTTCAGAGATGGATATACAGGAATCGTTGCAACATTAGATACTCAAGTTCCTGGCCCAACTTTTGCACTAAGGTTTGATATGGACGCTTTACCAATTACAGAGAATGAGGATAGCGATCATTATCCTCAAGCCAATGGATTTCTTTCTACAAACAAAGGCTTTATGCATGCATGTGGACATGATGTTCATACAACAATCGGTATTGGTCTTGCAGAACTTTTAAAAGAACATGAAGCTGAACTAAAAGGAAAAATTAAACTCATTTTTCAACCTGCAGAAGAAGGTGTTAGAGGTGCTAGATCTATGGTAGAACAAGGTGTCGTAGATGATGTAGACTACTTTGTTGGCGCACATATCGGATTAAATGCTAAATCCAATAAAATCATCACATCCGTAAAAGGATTCTTAGCTTCTACTAAATTAGATGTTCAAATAAACGGTGTTTCAAGTCATGCAGGAGCGCAACCTCAAGACGGTCGCAATGCCCTACTCGCTGCAGCAACATTCGTTCAACAAGTATATGCAATCGAACGTCATGAAAAAGGTGCATCTCGTGTAAATGTTGGTACACTTCAAGCAGGTAGTGGCAGAAATGTTATTGCAGATGAAGCATTTCTTCAAATGGAAGTAAGAGGAGAAAATAACGACGTGAATCAATTTATGATGAAACGTGTAGAAGAAATTAAGACAGGCGTTGAAGCAATGTTTGGTGTCACAATTACAATGACAAAAGTCGGCGAAGCTATTAGTATTAAGCCATCTGAAGATATGGAACAAACAGTTTATCAATTATTAAAAGATAAATTGCCAGAATTAAATATTATTCAAGAAGAATCCACACCTAGTGGAAGCGAAGATGCTACTTATTTTATAGACAGAGTGATGAGCCGTAACAAAGATGCAATCTATATGAATATCGGAAGCAACCATGATTATAACCACCACCATCCAAAATTTGATGTCGTAGAAAATGATATATTTAATGGAATTAATGTATTGTACGAAATCGTGAAACACTATCAAAGTAAATAACGATAGAATATCGAAAAAGCATGGCCATCATGAATCGGCCATGCTTTTTTGTCGTATGTAGGATGGAGAAATTAAGATCAACATTTTCTTAAAAATCTGTTTATGTAATTAAAAATTTTCTTACAAAAATCAAAGTAAACTACATTTTTATATTTATATTTTATGGTATATATAGATAATAATGTTATCTATATATTTGGAGGTTGTTAATATGAAAGGTATGTTAATAAAATTTTCAAAGTCTATGTTCGCTTTAATTATGCTAATATCAATTATAGGAAGCATAGATTCACTAGATTCTTCGGGAAGCATGGTTTCAAAAACTAAATTTATAAGTGGAGAAAATTTATTTCATTCTAAAGCTTATGCTATGGGTAAGAAAAAGCAAGGAAGAGAATTAAAGTATAAGGGTAGACAGAAATCTAACTTTAATAGAAGAAAAGACCAACGCGCTAAAAAACCTGGAGCACATACTCCAAGTAAAAAACATAAAGACGGAAAGAAAACTAGAGGCTCAAATAAGAAAAGAAAGTGATAATAAATGATAAGTTTAAAATTTTCACTAAAAACTAAGCATCATACAATTAGTAATGAACTCAAACAATATGAAAAATGGTTTAATCAATACCATAAATTATCTCAACAAGTGAAAGTAATCGTTCATGACCATCCAATTTATACATATGGCGATTTAAATGATATCCAAGTCGATTTTCATGATCGCGTAATTTATGTTTCTTTATATGAAATTGAAGATATTTTACAAACTAAACAACGATATAATATACAATTGAGTGATTATGATAATGCATTTTTGGACATTTTATATGATTTGAATTTACAAATAGCTAAATTCTTCATTTTAGATAATGAGAAAATAACTTTCATAGAGTATCATAATAACTTTAATGATTATAAAACAAAAATGTACTATATTAATGAAAGACTCACTCATCAATATATAATGCTATTTCACAGAAATTTATCATCATACAAAAAAGGTATAACTCTACAATTTAATGATCATATACCCTATGAATTGAAAAGAGCATTTAAGATGGTCAGAAAGTTTTTATTAAATCATTATGAGTTTCCCTTAAAAACGAAAATTGTTGTAACAAATAACTCTCTAGAAGGTGGAATGGCACGAGGATATTTTAAATATCCTAATTCTATATTCAACTATCCTTTAATTGTTGTAAGCACGGAAGAATATGAGAGTTTAAAAGAAAACTTAACTGAATTTGATGCAGTTCTGAACATTATTAGAATTCTTTGTCATGAGGTTGGTCATTATTTTGAATTTGTAAGTGGTAAATATATATATCATGATGATGACTGTGAGCATTTTGCTGATGATTATGAAGAAAAACTTATTCAATCATTTATAGATGAATCGTATTATGTTTACTATAAAGAAGACTAGTATTATTAAAATTAAATTGATGCGATTGTATTCAAAAAGCATGACCATAGTGGATTGGCCATGCTTTTTTGTCGTATGTAGGATGGAGAAATCAATTGAATATTGAGTTTGTATGAGGATAAGCTATAACTTAGGCCATCTCTTACCTCTTTTCACCCTTCAACTCACACCATATTTATTCTCCAATTATTACCTAGGTAATACGCCTTTTGGTATTGGATTTTTATATTCATTTTTACTACGGAATTGTTTAAATTCTTGTTCTACTTGTGACCTTAAATTTGGATTATCTAATAGTTCTATTGCTGTATGTGCCATTGTCATAGCAGCGTTACTTGTGCCTTGTACTGCTAAGTTTGATAATCCTTGGCTTGTCATTTGCCATGTATGTAATGGTGTTCCGATAGCTGAGGTTGCACATGACACTTGGCCAGTTGGTACTACCCAACTTACATCAGATACATCGGTAGAGCCTGATAATATGTGATCTGTCTCTTTATAAGGACTGACTTTATCGTATATATATTTACCTTCTAAAGCCTCTTCATCATCTAAAAATCCAAACCCTACTAAACTTGTTAATTTATTTTTTTGTTCATTGTCTGTTAATGAATTAAAAATTTCTTTTGCAAATTGTTCATCATCACGACTTGCTTGATACTCATAAATTTCATCTAATGAGTGATGTAATTGAAAGCCTAATTGTGTATTCGGAATATAATTTGAGCACCCTTTAACAAAGTCGATTTCTACTTCAGTTTCAGTCATTAAAGCAGCACCTTGTGCAATTTTCTTAATACGATCATAGACATCATGAACTGTATCAATTGTCTTGGCACGAATCAAATATTGTACTGTTGCTGAGTCTTGTACAACACTTGGCGATGAACTACCTACGTCATGTAATGCATAATGATATCTCACATCTTCTGTAACATGCTCTCTCAAATAATTGGCACCAACATTCATTAACTCAACAGCATCTAAAGCACTTCTACCAAGATGAGGGCTATTAGCAGCATGTGATGAAATACCTTTATAATGAAAATTCACTAAGTAATTGGCAAGTGATGACAAATTCATCACACTGTTAGAAGGTGACGGATGCCAACATAATGCAAAATCAACATCATCAAAAGCACCATCTCTAACCATGAATGTCTTACCAGAACCAATTTCTTCACCCGGACAACCATAGTATCTTACTGTACCTTCTAGTTGATGTTCTTCCATATAAGCTTTAACCATAGCTGCCGCCATAAGTGAACCTGTACCTAACAAGTTATGACCACATCCATGACCAACCTTATTCCCTTCGTCATTTTTCGAAGCTGAGTTTGGTGTCTGATATAAACCTGGTAGCGCATCATATTCTCCTAAAATTGCAATGACTGGCTTACCTGCCCCGTATGAAGCAACAAAAGCAGTCTCAATTTCTGCTACATTACCTTCAACTTTAAAACCCAACACTTCACATTGTTTCATAAGATATTCTGCAGATTGAAATTCTTTAAACTTTAACTCTGGATGATAAAATAAATATTCACTAATTGCCTTGAACTGGTCTAGATGACTATCTCTATAATCTTTCAAAAACTTTACTCTACTCATAAAACCATCCCCCTTTAAATATAAATTTTACCACAAAGGTGTAATATATTCATTTAGAGGTATTTTATAGGTATTTCCTATTACATATAAAAATACCAGCTACATCATCATAGCTGGCATTATATTATCTTTGTATTTGATTGGCATTTTCAATGGCTGTTACTTTACCATTCTTTGTCGTTATTAATATTGAGAAGGAATTGTTTGGATTATCATCATAAACTAACCCATCGCTATTTTCTATAGTCGGTGTTCCGTGAACGGATTTAAATGCTTCTACTGTTACATTTGTCGGCGCTACGTATATATGTTCTGCTTTATCTTTACTATTATATCTTACGGCTACATTGCCATATTTTTCAGCATGAGATTGTCCAGCTTCTATACGTCCATCTGACTTCCCGAATTTCTTTTCAATGGCATCTCGTGACAATCCAATACCTACACCATAGAATCCGCTTCTTACATCAGAATTCATAAAGCCTTGGCTAAATTGAGTCGTTTGGACGTCAATACTTGGAGGATCGCCTTCTGGTTCCTCAGAATCATCACTCGATTCTTTATCCTCACTTTCTTCACTACTCGGTTCTTTATCAGCTGTTTGTTGATTACTAGAAAATTCAATACGATTATCACCAGCAATAAATTGATATGCGATGAAACCAAATACACCAACGATTAAAAGTAGTAAAACTAATATCATTCCCGAAAATATCTGTTTCAAATTCCTTCCTCCGAACTGTAATTTTCATAAAAAAGTTTATAAATGTATTGTAATTCATATCAAAATGACTTTCTATAGTAACCTAAATAAAAAAAGAATAGATTTCTCTATTCTTTTTGAACTATTTCTAAATATACCTTACACCAACACCTCTGTTTTATTTTCTACGCATTGTTGGACTGATGTTGCTACTTGATCGACGACTCTTTTTTCTAATGAATTTGGTATGACATAATTCGCATTGAGTTCATCTTTATGAATTGTTGCTGCTATGGCTTTTGCTGCTGCTATTTTCATTTCAGTTGTGATATGTTGTGTCTTGGCATCTAATACGCCTCTAAATATACCAGGGAATGCTAACAGATTATTAATTTGATTTGGATAGTCTGAACGACCTGTTCCAACGATTGCTGCACCAGCTTCATACGCTTCTTCTGGATAAATTTCTGGTGTTGGATTTGCTAATGCAAAGATAATTGGATCGTTATTCATTGATTGTACATGTTCTTTTGATAATGCTTTTGGACCTGATACGCCGATAAATACATCTGCATCCTTAATGACATCTTCTAAAGTACCTTGGATATGATCAAGATTTGTATATTCAGCAATTTCTCTTTGTGCATCATTCAACCATTCTTCTGATTTATTTAAGACACCCTCTAGACTAACGAGCGTAATATTTTGATAACCCGCTTCTAGCAATAATTTCGCAATCGCAATGCCTGCTGAACCTGCGCCATTTATAATGATTTTTGCATCTTTTTCTGCTTTATCTACAACTTTAAGTGCATTGATCAGTGCTGCAAGAACGACAATCGCTGTTCCGTGTTGATCGTCATGAAATACAGGAATATCTAATTCTTCTATTAAACGCTTTTCTATTTCAAAGCAACGAGGTGCTGAAATATCTTCTAAATTGATACCTGAAAAATTAGGTTGTAACGCTTTAATGATTGATATGATTTCTTCAGTATCTTTCGTGTCTAATGAAATTGGAAAAGCATCAACATTCGCAAGTTTTTTAAAGAGAATACTCTTACCTTCCATAACAGGAATGGCTGCTTTCGGACCGATATCACCTAAACCAAGTACGGCTGTTCCGTCTGTAATAACTGCAATCATGTTACCTCTAGCAGTTAAAGTATTTACTTTTGTTTCATCTTCAGCAATTGCTCTACATACTGCAGAAACACCTGGTGTATAGACAACACTTAAATCTTCTTCTGAAGTCACATCTACTTTGCTCGTGATTTCAATTTTACCTGCGCGTTCTTGATGTAAATTTATAGATTCTCCGTATTCATTACTTTCAGTCATTTTTATTTACTCCTTATTTATTTATATTTAGCTTAATAATTTTAATAATAGTGATGCTAAGATTACGGTAGATACACCACCGATTCTAGTAGCAACTTGTGCAAACGGCATTAAAGCCATACGTTTAGATGCTGATAATATCGCAACATCTCCTGTACCACCTAAGCCACTATGACAACCTGTTACGATTGCTGCATCAACGGGATACATCTTCATTAATTTTCCTACGAAATATCCAGATAATATCATGACAAATACAACTGACGCACATACGATAACGTATGCTGGTGTCACAATCTTCACAACATCTTCTAATGGAATATAAAGCATACCGAGACCGACCATTAACGGCCAAGTTAAACTTGTTGAAATAAATTTGTATAAATTATGCGCACCGTCTTCCATTTTGTGTGGCATCACTTTAAGACACTTAATTAGTGTCGCAAATAAAATCATAATAACCGGTCCTGGGACACCAATGAATTTCTGACCAAGCGTACCAACAATAAAGAATGTACAAGCAATGAGTAACCCTGCACCCATTAGTGAGAAATCAATGACTTTCTCTTTTTCTTCAGGAACTTCATTACCATCTTCAGATTTTACTAACTTCCCATTTCCTGAAAGATGTTTTTTCTTTTCACCTAAACGCATCATAAGCCCTGCACTGACAACTGCGAAGATATTCCCAATAACAGCTGCTGGAATCATTTGAGATACGAATGATTCTGCTGAGCCACCTAAAATAGATGAATATGCTATAGATAATGGAAGTATCCCTTCACCAATACCGCCACCGATAATTGGTACAACGATATAGAAGAAAGTATGTTGTAAATCATATCCAAACAATAATCCAACTAACATACCTGCTACGACAGCTAAGACTGTACCCACTATTAAAGGTACAAACATGCGTGTGAAACCTTGAATTAATACTTTCCTATTCATGCCTAAAATACTACCGACTACTAAACAAGAAATATAGAAATACAAGAAATTAGACGTCTTCATCAAAGTCGTAACAGCTTCCATTGAAGATGTATTAATCACATTTAAAAATACTAAAATAGAAGGTACGAGCAATGCTAATATAGCTGGTCCACCTATTTCTTTTAATATAGGAATTCTCTGCCCTAAATCACCGAGCAATATTCCTAAAATCATAATGACAGCAAATCCACCAATCATATCTGCTGGTAACGTATTATATATAGATGCTGTTAATATAATTGCAGCTAAGACAATGTATAACGGTAATGGCAATACACCAACTTTAGCTTTCATCAATTTTTCCCATAAGCTTTTTATATTATTTTGGATAGGTAACTCATTCTCGGTAACCGCTTCCAAATTGGTCTTCGTATTCATTTTTATCCCCCTTAATTGATATAAACTCATTTTATGAAAACGCAACCAAAAATTATAGCTTATGAAATTTTAATTATCTTTTTGTAATTAAAAAAACCAAACGAAACGTATCGTTTGGTTTTTCATTTAGACATCATCATGACATATAGCCTTGTAAATATTTTAAGTTGTCTTTATTTAACTTGTAGAAGTAGATCGGTCGGCCGATACCATATGTTAATGACTCTTCTAAAACTTCAATATCTGTTAAGAATTTTAAATACTTTCTTACAGATACTCTTGAAATATTAACTGCTTTAGAAATATCATCTGTTGAAAATGCATGATCTTCAAAGTCATTCATCTTCTCAATGATGCTTTGTAACGTTTCTTTTGTGACACCTTTTGGCAATTTCAGTTCTGAATCATCTGTAACAACTTGTTTATTCAAGAACTCTGCATCAATATCTGCTTGTTTAATTTGATGATTACCTTTAAAGAAAGTCTGTCCTTGCTTGTATTTAAGTAAAGACTTCTTAAATCTTTCAAATTCAAATGGTTTAATTAAATAATCTACCGCGCCATATCTGAAGGCTGTCTGAATATCTTCAGCATCTGTAGCAGCTGTTATCAGTATCGCATCTACTTGATAACCTTGCTCTCTTACATATTTCAAAAAAGTTAAGCCATTTTCTTCTGGCATGTATATATCTAACAATAATAAATCGATTGTCTTTGACTGAATGACTTCCATTGCTTCTGTTACATTCTGTGCAAAATCAACTAACGCTTCAGGATCTATTTTTTCTATAAATTGACGATTGATTTGCGCAACCATTGGGTCATCTTCAACTATAAGTATATTTAACATTTATCTTCGTCCTTTTTCGGATAGTTTATAACAACTGAGAACTGTACATTTCCTGCTTCATGGGCATCTATTGATATTTGACCATCAAGCTTTTCAACACTTTGTTGAACAAGGTGCAAACCATATCCTCTATTCTCTCCTTTAGAAGAAAAGCCTTTTTCAAATATATGTGCATCTAGTTCATGATTAAGCCCTACACCCGAATCTATCACATCTATCATTAATTGATCCTGTTTATAGTTCAAGTGGACATCAATTGTTTTCTTTTTAAGTGATGATGATACTAATGAGTCTATACTATTATCAATTAAATTACCGATAATGGTAATCACTTCATGCGTAATATATGAATCTTTCGGTTCTGGTATCGTAGTATGATTCACGATAGAAAGCTTGATTTGTTGTTCACGTGCCAAACTAAGTTTACCAATTAAGAAACCAGCTAGTGCAGCATCTTTAACCTTCGATGTGATATCTCCACTTTCTTGACTACCAAGTTCAACAATTTCGCGTATATACTGTTTTAAATCGTCGTAATGTTCCATCTGCAACATACCAGAAATTACATGCAATCTATTACTAAATTCATGCGATTGAGCTCTTAACGTATCTGCATACGTTCGAACACCAACCAACTGCTCTGATAATTTGTGCACTTCTGTCTTATCCCTAAACGTTGATATCGCACCTACAATGTCATTATTCACAATCAATGGCACTCTATTCACCAATATCTTCACACCATTAATATCTTGCTCTTTATCAAGTTCAGGCATTCCAAGCTCAACAATCTTCGGCAATTGTGTCGAAGCCATATAATCATTTATTTGCATACCTATAGGATCACCTTTAAGACCTGCCTTCTTAAAAATATCCATTGCAGACTTATTGACCAGATTAATTTTACCTTCTTTATCAACTGCCACAATCCCTTCATGAACAGACTGTAACATTGTATTACGTTCACCTAGAATTTTCGCGATATGAGAAGGTTCAAGTCCTAACAAAATACGCTTAATATAAATCGATAATAAATACGCGCCAATAGCACCGACAATTAAACCAATCACAGAACCAATCATAATTTTCTTATTACCATCTGCCAAAGCTTCATATACCGTCTGCATAGGCACACCAACCGATACCGCACCCACTTGTTTACCATCAGCATATATAGGCGTAAAAGCACGCATCGTTAAACCAAGCGTACCTCTTGCAATAGACGTACCAGGTTTACCATGTAAGACGTCCCCCTCATCGCCACCTTTAAAATGCTTACCAATCAATTTCTCATTCGGGTGAGACTTTCTAATGCCATTCATATCCATGACAACAATAAAACTCATGTCCGTTGTTTTTTGAATCTTAGACGTATATTCTTGAATCTTACGATCATCACTATCCTCAGCCAAAGACTTCTGAACAACCTCAGAACCCGCAATCGTCTTACCAATAACCTCCGCCTTCTCCTTCGTCGTTCTATGAATCGTATCCTTAATCGTATTACTGATTAATAAACACGTAATTAATAAAGAAAATAGCACCACAATACAAACCACAATAATCACAAGCGTACTCAACTTTAATCTTTGCTTCTTCAAAACATAACCGCCTTTAGTAAACATTACAAATGTCATTAATTATTAAGAATATATCATATTCCTAGTTTTCATATAATAAATCACTGGAAATTATCTAAAGTTGAATTTTTATGGATCGTAATTTTACATTTTATTAACCTTGAGAACAATTTTTGATAAAATATAGACAAATATCATAATTTTTGGAGGTAATATTTTGAAAAAACAAATCGAAGTTGTAGGTGCAATTATCTTTAATGATGATAAGGTACTTTGTGCACAAAGAAATGAAAATATGAGTTTACCTCTTATGTGGGAATTCCCTGGCGGTAAAATAGAAAAAGGTGAATCTGAAATAGAAGCTTTGAAACGAGAGATCAGTGAAGAAATGTTATGTGATCTTGAAGTTGGTGATAAAGTTACTTCTACTTCTTATGAATATGACTTTGGAATAGTTAACCTTCATACATATAAATGTAAATTGAAAGAAAGAATGCCTACACTTACTGAACATAAAAGTATTCAATGGCTTGATGTTAAAGATCTTGAAACTTTAGAATGGGCACCGGCCGATATACCTGCTGTCAAAATCATTGTAGATGAGGTATAAATATGAACAATTTATTAGAAGACTTTAATCAGTCGCTACACAAAGGGTTTATAGATCGTACAATTTCACATAAAGGTAATTTCATGCCGAAATTATTAGTTAATAATAATGAAGAAAATGTACTTTCTACTATTATTAATGAACTGCATAAATGTAAGACATTCACGATTTCAGTCGCTTTTATCACAGAAGGTGGATTAGCAAGTTTAAAATCGCATCTATATGATTTAGACAAAAAAGGTGTTCGAGGTAAAATTATTACTTCGAATTATTTGGGGTTCAATACGCCTAAAATGTATAAAGAATTATTAAAGCTTAAAAATGTAGATGTAAAATTAACTGGTGTTAATGGATTTCACGCTAAAGGTTATGTATTTGACCATGAACATTATTCGTCCATGATTGTCGGAAGTTCTAATTTAACTTCTAACGCTTTAAAAGTTAACTACGAACATAATATCTTACTTTCTACTCAAAAGAATGGCGACCTCGTTTATAATATTAAAGCACAATTTGATGAACTATGGCATAATAGTACCCCTCTTTCTGATGAATGGATTCAAGATTATGAGAAAACATATGATGCCCGTAATTTAAAAGAAGCACAACGCATTACCGAGCAACAAAATGAAATCCAAAAAAATATTGATGCAGCAGTTAGAATCGAACCTAACATTATGCAAAAAGAAGCATTACATTCATTAGCTGAACTCAGAAAAGAGCATAAAGATAAAGCACTGATCATTTCAGCTACTGGTACAGGAAAAACAATTCTCTCTGCATTAGATGTGAGAAGTTACAATCCTAATCAATTTCTATTTATCGTTCATAATGAAGGTATTTTAAAAAGAGCTATTCAAGAATTTAAAAAAGTACTGCCATTCGCACAAGATAAGGATTTTGGCTTATTAACAGGGAAACAAAAGAATACTAACGCTAAATATTTATTTGCAACGATTCAAACATTATCTAAAGAAGATGTTTTTATGCAGTTTGATGAAAAGTACTTTGATTATATCGTTTACGATGAGGCGCATCGCTCTGCTGCCTCATCATATCAAAAGGTATTCAATTACTTTACACCTGATTTTGTACTTGGTATGACCGCAACACCTGAAAGAACCGATAATTTAAATATATTTGAAATGTTCGATTACAACATCGCTTATGAAATTAGATTACAAAAAGCGCTAGAAAGTGAAATACTCTGTCCCTTCCATTATTTCGGTGTCACAGACTATGTGCTTAATGGTCAATCTACAGACGATTACAGTAGTTTAGCAGATTTAACTTCTGATGAAAGAGTTAAACATATTCTAGAAAAGACTCAATACTATGGATACTCTGGTGACACACTTAAAGGACTTATTTTCGTTAGTAGAAAAGATGAAGCATGGGAGCTCGCTAATAAATTAACTGCTCTTAACATACCTTCACTTGCATTGACTGGTGAAGACAACATGGATAAACGACAAGAAGCAATCGAACAACTAAAATCAGGAGAAATCAATTACATTATTACCGTTAACTTATTTAACGAAGGTATTGATATCGCACCTGTAAATCAGATTGTCATGTTAAGGGAGACAGAATCAAGTATTATCTTTATTCAACAGCTTGGTAGAGGCTTAAGAAAAGCAGAAAACAAAGAATATTTAACGGTTATTGATTTTATAGGTAACTATAAGAAAAACTACCTCATTCCAGTCGCATTATCTGGTGATCAATCACAAAATAAAGATAATTACAGAAGATTTATAGCGGATAATACTGCATTAACAGGTGTTTCTACTATCAACTTTGAAGAAGTAGCTAAGAAACAAATATATGATTCACTAAAACAAGTCAACTTGAGTTCAGCAGCTCACATTAAACAGGCTTTTAATGAAGTTGAACAAAGAATTGGTCGAACGCCATTATTAATGGATTTCATTAGACAGAATTCTATAGATCCTAGCGTGATATATTCTAGTGACAGTACTTATAATAACTATCATGAATTCCTAGTCAGATTCAAGAAAACTGAAGACACATTAACTAAAAATGAAAGTCTCAACTTAACGTTCTTGTCTCGAGAAATCGCACCAGGCTTAAAAAACGTTGATTATACAATTTTAGAAGCTATTATTAGAAGACCTCATAAAATACATGAGCTACTACCAATCGCACAACAAATTGATTCAAACGTTACAAACGATGACATTCAGACAACCTTGAAAATTTTAGACCATCGTTTCTTTAGCGTTACAATAAACAAAACGTATGGTAGCCCTATTATCAACATAATCGATGATGAGGTTAGAGTGACCGATACATTTTCATCAGCACTAGAAAAAACAGTATTCAAAACATACGTTGATGACATTATTGAATTAGCTAAATACAATAACATGGTACATCACGGTAACCAAAACGGCTTACTACTATATAACAAATATACAAGAAAAGACTTCGTTAAATTACTAAACTGGAAATCTGATGAGTCCGGAACAATAAACGGCTATAAATTCGGAAATAATACTTTACCAATTTTCATTACATATCATAAACAAGATGATATCAGTGATAATACAAAGTACGAAGATGAATTCCTAAGTCCCGACGAACTCAAATGGTTTACAAGAAGTAATCGTACATTAGAATCAAAAGAAGTCCAAAAAATCTTAGCACATCAAGAAAATAATATAGACATGTATATCTTTGTAAAGAAAGAAGACGTGGCAGACGGAAAAGAATTTTATTACCTGGGAAAAGCCCACTACATTAAAGATTCAGCAGAACAAACAATCATGCCAAACGCTAAACAACAAAATATCGTCACAATGACATTATCTATGGAATCACCTGTAAAAGACGAAATATATAGATATATCATAGAGGCGTAGGGAAGAGTCTAGGACATCATGGTTCTAGACTTTTCAATTCTCTACAAATATTTCTCCAACACTATTTCATCTCGAATTGGAATTCCGTTTTCTGCAAATAGTGGAATGGATGGCTTTTGTTTTCTTGCTTTTTCTACTGCATTTGGAATAACTTTTGTGATGTTATATCCTCTTTTTTGATAGAACTTCAAAGCATTTAAGTTATCATTTGTTGTTATGACTGAAATGTTTGTTATATCCTTTTCCTCAGATATTTCTTCTAACTTTTTCAACAATTGACTTCCTATTCCTACATTCTCCCTAAAACTATCCAATGAAATAATTTCTATTTGATCATTTCTTATTATATATGTAATCACACCAATTATTTCCGCTTCATCGTACGCAACAAATCCTGGTAATTCTGATAATTGATATGTTCCTGAAGAGACAACCATTTCATCATCTCCCCAGTTATCAATAAACAAATCGATGAGTACTTGTTTATTGATGTCATTAGTATGAATCACTTTCATCGTTAATCACCCGCTTCTTGTACTTTAACTAAATTATATTAAATACTCTTTAATTTGTGCTATGAGCATTAAATGATTACAAAAAAATAACCATTCCCAACTATTAATCAAGTTTACGGAATGATTGATGTTATCTTTATATTAATACAAGCAAGTTCGAAAGATGGTAGCTAATCTCTATTTCAAAGGTGATGCCTATGATGTTGGTTTTTGCTCCTTGAAAGTAGTAGAATGACTGATTTCGAAATTCTAATGGTTGTCATATCAATCATTGGTTTAATATTAATTAGCAATAATCAAACTTCTGACCGAGTTCCGGAATGGTTACTTTTAGGTAATCTAAAAAATTCAGTCACCATCTCTCGAACCTGCTCACTGGCCAACGTGTTAGCGCACGTCGACATTGTATAATTAAATTATACAATAACCCATAATATAACAGAGCAAGTTGGATAGATGGTGGCCAATCTTAGTATAAAGTGAGGTGATGCTTATGAAAGTATCAACTAAATCTTTAGAAAGGAGAAGGCTATAGTGGTCCCGATTAGCGACGCACTAAACTTAATGTTTAGTTTCGGTAGTTTTATCGTACTACTATTGGGTTTAGTGATCGCGATTGTTAAATTGAACCAAAAAAAATAAACCATCTCTCACAACTTTCAATTAGTAGAGAAGGTTTATTTTATCTCAAATTAATTGTCACCGTCTTTCGAACGGGCTCATTGGACAACGTGTTGGCGCACGTTGTCCTTTTTCATTTACATAATAGCATAACTTGGAATATTTTGTCTATTCAAGCTGCAAATATATATAACAAATTCTGGCAATTTGGTATAATATAACAGAGCAAGTTGGATAGATGGTGGCCAATCTTAGTATAAAGTGAGGTGATGCTTATGAAAGTATCAACAAAATCTTTAGAAAGGAGAAGGCTGTAATGGTCCCGATTAGCGACACGCTAAACTTAATGTTTAGTTTCGGTAGTTTTATCGTACTACTGTTGGGTTTAGTGATTGCAATCGTTAAATTGAACCAAAAAAAATAAACCATCTCTCACAACTTTTGACTAGTTAGAGATGATTTATTTAATCTTTTTAAATTCAGTCACCGTCTTTCGAACGGGCTCATCGGGCAACGTGTTCCAGCACGTTGTCCTTTTTCATTTACATAATATCATAATTTGGTATATTTTGTCTATTTTCTATATACATTATGCTACATACCTAACGTGAATAATATAATGGCTATAATAACGGCTGCGATTGGGACGAGTACGGTCATTGCGCCGAATGCTGGATATGCGTCTTTGTGTGTTTCTCCTGCTATAGATCTAATTGTAGTAACGGCATAACCACCGTGTGGTAAGGAGTCTAATGTCCCTGATGATAATGCTACTGTTCTATGCAATGCTTCTGTATCTACACCCATATCTATATAGTGTGGCGCGAGTATTGGCAACGCGATTGTTTGTCCACCTGAAGATGAACCTGTTAATCCTGCAATAACCATTACTGCAACTGCGCCTGTAATAAGTGGCGATCCGTTTAAATGTGTCACATATTCAATCGCATCATTAAAGGCTGGTGTAATCTTAGCAACACTCCCAAAACCTACCACTGCTGATGTATTACCAAGTGCAATTAACGCACCTTCTGTTCCCTTTCCTACTGCTTTCCAAAAATCTCTGAAATAACTACGATTTAATAACCATGTTGCTATAATTCCGCTGGATAATGAAATAATAAGCGCTGATTGTTCTAATACGTTATGTAGTAGAAAAGACACGATTAACACAACGAATAATGGAATCATACTTAAAAATGGATTCGGTAAATGTTTTCTTTTTTCAAATTCATCATTCTCTCTTTCAATAAATATCTCACCATTTCGTTTTGCTTTTTTAATCATATGCATGAGCCACAGATATCCAGCTATTAACATAAAGAGTGCTGTTATGAGACTTACTTCCCATGCTGCATAAGGACTCGTATGCAAGTAAGGAATAGGAATCCAATTCTGTATTTCAGGAGATCCGGCTGAAGTCATTGTAAATGTTGTAGATCCTAATGCTAAAGCGGCTGGAATAAACCTTCTTGGATAATTAGATTCTTTAAATAAACTAACAGCCATTGGATATACTGCAAATGCTACAACAAATAGACTGACACCACCATATGTTAGGACGCCACATGCAAGGACGATTGCGAGTACGGCTCGTTTCATACCTATTTTACTAATAATCCAATGTGATACACTTTCTGCTGCACCACTATCTTCCATGACTTTACCGAATATGGCACCTGTTAAGAACATCAAATACCACGAAGTTATAAATCCTGAAAAGCCCTCCATATATCCGGTTATAAAGTCAGTTTGTCCTTTTTCGGCAAATTGTGAAAAGACGGGTACGCCATTTAATAAAGCAACAAACAATGCTGATATTGGTGCAACAATTAATAAATTCATGCCTCGCATTACTAATACAGTAAGTAATACGAGTCCCCCGATAAGTCCTATTATCCCTAACATTGTAAAGCCTCCTTAATTAAGCATTCACTGTTGACTATTGATTACCATATTTTCTAACACGTAATAATGCTTGTTCTGCATGGCCGGCAAAGTTCTCTAACTGACAAAGTCTTGCTGCATACTCACCAATCATTGCACTTTGTTCAGGATCATCTATATGTTGGTATGTCACAGTTTTTAAGAATTTACCTACCCATAGACCACCTGTATATTTAGCCGCTTGTTTCGTTGGTAATGTATGGTTTGTACCAATGACTTTGTCACCATAGGCAACATTTGTTTCAGGACCTAAGAATAATGCACCATAATTTTTCATATGTTCTAAATAGTAACTAGGATCTTTCGTTAATATTTCAACGTGTTCGAATGCTAATTTATTAGCTTCTTTAACTGCTTCTTCATCACCTTCAACAACAATCACTTGGCCATAATTATTCCAAGATTCTCTGGCAACATCTGCTGTAGGTAAAGTTTCTAATTGTCTTTCAATTTCTTTCATCGCTTCTTTCGCAATTTCTTCAGAAGTAGAAATAATAGCACCTGGTGAAGTTGGACCGTGTTCACCTTGCCCTAAAATATCTGTTGCAATCATTTCTGGCTCACTTGTTTCATCTGCAATGACTAGAGTTTCAGTCGGGCCAGCTAATAAATCTATACCTACGCGACCAAAGACTTGGCGTTTTGTTTCAGCAACAAATGCATTACCTGGACCCACAATCATATCAACTGATTGAATCGTTTCTGTACCAATTGCCATGCTTCCCATAGCTTGAATGCCACCTAATATATATATTTCATCAGCTCCTGCTTTATGCATAGCATAGACAGTAGTCTTTGGAATCTCTCCATTAATAGGTGGTGTACAAGCAATAACACGCTCTACACCTGCAACTTTAGCTGTTAAAATACTCATATGTGCCGATGCAATCATTGGATATCGACCACCAGGTATGTAACATCCCACACTTTCTACAGGTATATTTTTATGTCCTAAAAATACACCTGGCATAACTTCTACATGAATATCTTTCATAGAGTCTCTTTGTGCTTCTGCGAATTTCTTAATATTATCTTGAGCAAATGCAATATCATGTTTAACTTCTTCAGGAATAGAATCTACAATTTCTTTAATTTGTGCTTGAGATAATTTAAATTGTTCAGGATCCCATTTATCAAACTTAATCGATAAATCTCTTACCGCTTTATCGCCTTGTTCTTCGATGTCTTTTAAAGTATTTGCAACAATTTGTTTCGTCTTTTCGTCACTTTCTTTTACGATTTCTTCAGCCATACCTTCTTTGATAAACTTCATTTGCAATTACCTCCTATATTTTTGCATACGTATTCAAAATGTAATATAAAAGAATACTTTTGAACATTTCAAAAGTATGAATACGTATGCAATTTGTGTTATAACAAGGTTATGTTAAACGCTTACATTTGTCAAGTATGTACAGTTGTTTTTCGTTTAACCAAATTTCCTTGAATATACTGATCTCGCTCAACCACGCTATTTGGATCTGTTAAAATATTTATGACACCATCAACCATTTCCTCAATAGGTTGCGACCAAGTTGAGAGATTATTGTTTGGCCAAGAAGCCATCTTAATATCATCAAACCCTATAACTTCAACGTCTTCTGGAACAGATAAACCATACGCTTTAATTGCATCTAAGGCACCTAGTGCTGTAACGTCATTTGCACCAAATAATGCATCTATCTTTTTCCCTGATTTCAAAAATTCATAAGTAAGATGATAAGCTTTTTCGTATGTATAGTCACCATGAATAACATCTATTTCCATATTCTTCTCGTCAAAATAACGTTTAAATCCAGTTAATCGCTCTTGGTTTGTAGAAGTGTTCAATAATCCTGAAATAAACACATTATGTTTGTGTCCTCTTTGATAGAAATAATCTGCAATATTCGTCGCAGCATTGATATTATCACACGTTACTGAATAACTATCTGAAGATTCATCTCTCCTATTAAATAAGATGACTGGAATTTGTGCTTTAGATAATTTATCAACTAAACCAGAAGACAAAATCGCATCTGTCACTATAATCGCTTCGACATTATATTCTAAAAATTGATTGATTTCTTCTTGCTGTATTTCTTCATTCTCTGAATTTACAAATAGCACAGAATAGCCAATTTCTTTTAATTTTTTCGTAAATATTGCGAGTGTTTCATGGTAGAAAGGATTCTGCACTGCTTTCATCGCAATACCTACTAGATTTGTCTTATTCATAATAAGCCCTCTCGCTAATGCATTCGGCTTATAATTCAATTCATTCGCAACGGCCATAACTTTTTTTCGTGCTTTTTCAGACACACTTGCACCAGGTGTAAATACTCTCGATACTGTTGATTGAGATACATTTGCTAATTTGGCTACTTGAGATGCTGAAACTCTTTGCCTACTCATAAAATCCCTCCTTAAATCTATTTCTTTTATTATACATAATGCACCTCATAACACCTAACGCTCTTTAAATCGCATAATTGCTAACAATAGGTACGATTGGTGTCAATAGAGGTATTCTGTTTATCATTATTCAACATTAGTAGCATTCATTTTAATTACTGTTATTTTAACATATGATGCCATTATCTTCTTTCGGCAGTCTTGCAATATACGAGCGTTCTATGTTGCTAGATTAGGGTGTCTTGCAACATACGGGAGTTCTATGTTGCTAGATTGGGGTGTCTTGCAATATACGAAGCGCCTATTTATCTTGTTTCACTAGTCTTGATAAATACAAGGCGCCTATTTATCTTATTTAGCCAGTCTTGATAAATACAACGCCTCTATTTATCTTGTTTAGCCAGTCTTGATAAATACAAGGTCCTGAATATTGCTAGTCGCACTCCACTTGCAATGTTCAGGGCTCCGACATTCCGCCCTTCTCATCTTACATTCTCGTTAGACCTTCTATATATTTCTATTGTATAATTATGGTATTAATTTTCGCTCGGAGGTAATTTTCATCTGTGTCTAAAATGTATTTTTATGTAAAAGTTAAACGCTTGGATGGGCGTGTTCTGAACTATCAATTGCCTAATGATTTACAGGAAGCGATGCGTATCTATCGAAAAGAAAATCCGAAGACTTGGACTAAGATGTTCAAACATGCTTTAATCAACATTCCTTTGGAGCCATATAGCGCAAAGAATAATTATCGACCATTAATTGGTGTCGGCTTAATTAAAAATGTATTCTATCTCAATAAACCAAAAGCACTGCGAACAAGAGGTCAGTTTCTAACATTTGATAATTGGTCAAAGAAAGGTTGGAAACACTTTTGGAGAAGCTCTGCTTTTTTAAGACACGATCATAAATTGAAGTCTAAGATTAATATCATGTATCAATACTACCAATGGAAAAAATGGTATAAAAATAAGGCTAGGATATAATGTAATGTCCCAGCCTTATTCTGTTTATTACCACAATATCTCTCATCATTTTATCGAATGTTCTAAGCTATTCGTAATAACATTTCCTTGTTGTTCTATATTTAATTCTTCTTTAAGTTGTTTATTGTATTGTTGCTTTAGGGTTGATTCGTATTTATGTGACCATTGTTTTAGACTGACGTAATACAGAACGCCTACTACTATAACAAGCGCTATGACCATTGGCCAGAACAACGGTGAAACGGTATTCTCCTGTGAGGCTAATCCTATTGGCGAGAATAATATGAATGTGAATATCATTGACCCAAATAAGACTACTGTCACTGGAATGGTGTATTTCCATGGTGTCATATCCACTTTAGGATTTGGTTTGAATTGATAAGGTGTACTTAACGGCTTAATTGCTCCAATAACAATCATTAAAAGGACTTCAATGACAAACAATAATCCTTGTATGTAAATAAAGTTTATCGTCATCTCATAATGGAAAAACATTGGCAAGCCCCAAATAAGTAAATAATAAACAATGACATGTGATATGATCACAATTTTAGGTCCGATAGCTGGAATTCTTTTAGAAAATATCCCTACCAGTACAATTGCGATGATAGGTATATTGAAAAATCCTGTAAACTGACGAATGATTGTCCATAATCCTTGTGGTGCATTCATTAACATTGGTGAAATAAAGAATGTGATAAGCGCCAAGATTACGCCAAACCATTGACTCACTCTGATCATTTGTCTATCAGTCGCTTCTTTATTGATGAGTACTTTGTAAATATCGTATACAAACAATGTTGATGCACTATTGAGCAACGCATTAAAGCTCGAGAATACGGCACCTAATAGTACAGCTAGAAAGAAACCATTTAAAAATGTCGGAAAGACATCTTTAGTTAAAGTTGGATAAGCTAAATCCATATTCTTTAATCCTGAACCGTATAAATGATATGCGATAACGCCTGGTATCATCATTAAGAATGGTACAAGAATCTTAAGAAATCCTGTAAATAACGCACCTTTTTGACCTTCTGCTAAACTTTTCGCACCGAGTGTCCTTTGAATTACATATTGATTCGTACCCCAGTAGAATAAATTAGCAAAAATCATACCTGTAAAAATCGAACCAAAGGGCACGTCATCTTGTTGTGAACCAATTGAATTAAGCTTTTCTGGATGTTCTGTAGCGATTGTCTTCATGCCAGCTAACATACTGCCATCACCAAGTGCAATAAATCCAAGTATCGGTACAAGTAACCCAACAATCAGTAATCCAATACCGTTTAATGTATCTGATATTGCAATTGCTTTTAATCCACCAAGAACTGCATACAGCATTCCGATAATACCGATAACCCAAACGATAATCCAAATTGATTGTTCATATGTAATGCCAAACATATTTGGTATATCAAAAATTTGTATCACAGCTAATGAGCCTGAATACAGTACTGAAGGAATAGTAATAAAGCCATAACCCACCATAAATAACACGACAATTAATAGTCTCGTTTGATGGTCGAAACGCGAATTTATAAATTCAGGAAGCGTCGTAAAAGCACCTCCTAAATATTTGGGTAATAGAATGGTTGCTAATATAATAACTGAAAATCCAGCTGTTACTTCCCATCCCATACTTGATAAGTTATTCTTATAACCTTGTCCGTTTAATCCTATTAACTGCTCGGCAGATAAATTAGTAAGAATTAAAGCACCTGCGATAAATCCGCCGGTTAACCCTCTTCCACCTAAGAAAAATCCACCAGAACTATTTAATGTATTCTTTGTCTTATAGTAAGAATACCAAGCGACAATACCGATAAAGAATGCACATGAAACAAGTGTAAAAGCTACATACATATTGATGACCACCTCTTCAGAAGAATAACAGCTTTAACTGTTTTAATCGTTCTTAATTATGTTGCTTAGCATAGCTTAATCCAATTTTTTCTCTTAATGTTCCTTCTCTATAATCTTCTTGCACTAACCCTCTATCTTGTAATATTGGAACCACTTCATCTACAAATAATTGGAATTGTGTAGGATTGAGTGGTGCCATAATATTAAAGCCATCTGCAGCACCTTTCGTAAACCATTCTTCCATTCTATCTGCAACATCTTCAGGCGTCCCAACGATAATATGATGACCTCTTGCACCAGCTACATGTTTCATAACATCTTCAAGTGTAGAATGATGTTTCTTAGCTGTTTCTTTAATCAAATCAACACGACTTTGAATATTGTTTCCTTGATCGATTTCAATATCCTCAAACGGTGTATTTAATTCATATCCATTTAAATCTGTATCCCCTAAATAAGAAGATAATAATTCTAATCCCATTTCTTTAGGAATCAAATCTTGTAATTCGTTATAATTTTTTTCTGCCGCTTCTCTCGTTTCACCAATAAACGGAAATATTCCTGGCATAATCACAACGTCTTGGTGATCGCCTCTTTTTTCTTTAACTTTACTTTTTAAATTTTCAGCAAAGCGAACTGCTGCATCCACATCATTTTGAGCGGTAAACACAACTTCTGCATACTTAGCCGCAAAATCAATACCTTTCTTAGAAGAACCTGCTTGCACAAGTAAAGGGTGACCTTGAGGCGGTTGTTCAATATTTAACGGCCCTTTCACACTGTAAAATCGTCCTTTATAATCAATCGTCTTAGGTTGATAATCAGGCAATAATCTACCTTCATCATGTAACTTTTCAGGATTCACATCTTCCCATGAATGCCATAACTGTTTAGAAACTTCTACAAATTCATCCGCTTGCTCATACCTTAAATCATGATCCACATTATTTGTTCCGTTAAAATTTGATGCAGTCGCATTAATACCAGAAGTTACAATGTTCCAACCAGCTCTACCATTACTATAATGATCTAAAGAAGCAAAGATCCTTGCTAGATTGAATGGTTCAGAATATGTCGTTGAACCCGTAACAATAAGCCCCAAATTCTTCGTTTCTCTAGCCACAATAGACATAAGTGATAAAGGTTCGAAAAATGAAAACATATCAGGATGTGTCTTCTTATCTACATACAAACTGTCTGATACAAACAAGAAATCAAACTTAGCCTTTTCCAAGATCTTCGCCTGTTCAATCGTCTTCTCTAAATTCATACCACCCTTTTTAATAGACTCAGGATGTCTACTACTCGCAACATGATGTCCAAAACCTGTTAAAAAATATCCTAATTTCATTCTTTTCATCTTTGTCCCCTCCAATAATTTATTATTCCGATTGGATTAATAAGAAATATCTTACCATTGTCTATTTATAGAGTCAATTTACAATTTTCAAAAAAATTATTTTTAAAAATAAAAATACCTACCAACATCAATTATTGGTAGGTACAGATAAATTCAATTTATATAAAAAGTCGAAAATTTATTTTTTCTTCTTTTTCTCTTCCATAATAGCAAGAATAATAAAGCCAACAATGAATACAGGAATGAATGCAGCAATAAACATCATTTGAAACACCTCTTATCTTAATATTCTTTATATCATGCTTATCATAACAAGAAATCAGATAAGGTCATAGTAAAGGAGTATGCTTTATAGGCGTATATTACTGAAACAGCGCTTCGAATGCTTGTGCTTGTATTGAACTTGCATGCTTCAATTGACTTTCTCGTTTAACATCAGCTAATGTAGGTTCCGCTTCTATCTCTTTTAGTGCATGGATTAATTGATCTTTATGTTCTAACGAGAATTGATTTTCTTTAGCAATATAATCCGCATTATGCACTGTCTCTTTATATCCTAAAATCAATAACTGGTGCTCAAATGCTACTTTAATAGCATCCAGAATTTCATTACCTTTGTTAATATCTAAATAAATGTCGCATGTTTCATATAAAGTATGAATTTTCTCTTTAGTTGCTACAGGATGTAGCGTGACATTATGATATTTATTAAGTTGTAGTAACTTTTGAGACATCTCAGTAATAGCAACAATATGAAATTGATATTGCGGATGAGCTTTAACGATATCTTCAATATGTGGAATCTGATCAGAGTTCGTTAATGTAAGAACATTGCGCGCTTCTTTATGATTATTTTTAAACTCGTATACATAACCTGCTTTCGCAATTCTACTTTGATGTTCAGATTCTACAAGTTCACGTACTTTATCATATTCCTCATTATTTGGTATTAAAATTTTACTACCTCTCGTCTTATCAGCTAACATAAGCTTCATATTTCCCGGTAAATCATCTTTCATTTGTTCTTGCCAATACAAATAGTCGTGTCCTTCTACTTTTAAGTCATGAAGGACTGCGAAAGGTATAGATAAAGAATTGATTAAAAAGCTTTCTAAAGGCATTTCGCTCATCTTTAAATAGAATATGACAAACTGAACTTTTGATTGAAAGATATATTCTTTATCGTTCCATTTCAACATAATATCATTCGTTACGAAATTCTCACTTATAATTTCTTCATTTCGATCGTTGAACCATCGTTTAATAATACGTCTTTGATTATCATCAACCATTAATTGCGCATACTTTAAACCTTTATTATTATAATAGTCAATGACTTGAGTTCTACCTTGTTTGTTCAACCATTCAATTCGCTCAACTATTCTAAGACCGTAGTTCTTCTTATATATAATTCTACCTTTTACTTCGCCCATATTTTTAATTTCTGCTGAATTATTATTACCTTCAATTTCCCAAAATCTTGGCAATGGCACTTGGTTAAAGAATAAAGGTTTTGAAGCATGATTATCATTATTAGCGAAAAATTGATAAGGTGTTATGACATTTGAAGGTAAGAATCCATCTTCTTCAATTACAATGGTTTGTACATTCATCTTTGCGTTCTCAAATGTTTTATAAAGTCGTTGTGTTCTTATATCGAAAGATTCAAATAGATTAATCATGTAGCACCTCTTCAATTAAGTGAAACCACTTTTGTTTAATATTGTCAGTCTTGAAATGTTCAGCACGTTCATAAGATTTCTCATGAAATGATGAAGTATCATTTTTGAAAAATTGAATAACCGCTTCGGCTAAATTGTCGACGATTTCTTGTTCTGATTGGTAACTTTTATCGATAGGAATTAAATATCCATTTTCATTATGACCAATAAATGTTGTGTTTCCATAATCGACATCAAATCCTATCATACCTAAACCAGAGCCAATAGCTTCCATCAACGTTAACCCGAAACCTTCACTTGTTGAACCTGCGAAAAACAATTCATAATTAGCATATACATCTTGTAACTTCACATGTCCTAAAAGCTTGATATAGTGATTCGCTTCATTTTCTTCGATTAATTTTTGAAGCATGTTTCTTTCAGCGCCTTCTCCGTATATATCAAATATCAAATCAGGAATAGATTGTTTTGCTTTGACGACAGCTTTCACTAACCAATCTATATGTTTTTCACTGGCTAATCTTGATGCTGTTATAACTGAATAAGGTTTTCTATTATCTGGCTTAATCACATCATGAATACTACCAACAGGCACTGTATATATCTTTGGTAGATTTCCATAATATTGATTAAATTGATGACTCAGAACTGCTTTTTGTCGATCTGTAGCTGCAATATAAAAATCCACTTCATTTACATGAGAAAATACATATTCATAATAATTATTCCATAGAATATAATCATCAGTTGTTGAATTTTCACTATAATGTTCTGCATGAATGACCACGCCTAACTTAGAATCGCCTTTATTTTGAATAACAGGTTGTCCCATACCTTTGGATCGGTCAACAATCACAATATCCTTTGATGTTAAATGCAAGCATTTCATAAAATAAGCAACAAATTCTTGTTTAGAATATAAAATTTGATCCTTAAACATGTATAAATGACCGTTATTATTTAAATACTCATTATAAGCAATAGAACCATCTTCATTATAAAATTGTCTCATATAAACTTTCGCTCTATTCTCATGTGGCGCATAATATTCCGAGAATGTTCTTGTATAAGTATAGAAGTCTTTTCTAATTAATTTTCCACGAGAAACAAACTCAGCTCTATCCACATATGGCTTGCCTTGTTCCTTCAAATAACAAACAACATACGTTTGATTCACTTCACTAAATAATTTAATCGTTTTTTTCTGTTCTTCTCGACGCGTTATTTTCATATCAAGCGTATCAATTAAATCTTCCACTGTATAAGAAGTAGGTGCAATTTTAATATCCGTAAAATATTGGTATAACCAAATAATCTCATCGTCATAATATCCCATGTGACTTGTTAAAGTTTGAATATTCTCATGTGTTAATAAATCTAAAAACACAAATTTCAAACTTTCCTTTTGGTCACGAAGCATCTTAGCTCTATAAAATTGGGCATATTCGATACCACTGCTCGCCCAACCAATACTATAATTAATATTATATATTGTCATAAAAAGTCCCTTCTTTACAAATTAGCATTATTATAAAATACACAAAATAACCAACATTTCCCAATTCTCTTTTTAAATTATTATATAGTATTTATATTAAATAAAACAAGCTAAGAGAGAAATCTCTTAGCCTGTAATTTAAAATTACTGATTATTATGGTTATTTTTACGGCGACTTCTAAGTAACAAAGCACCACCGAAAGCTGCAAGCAAACCACTCATTAAACCAGAATTTTGCTTACTTTCACCTGTATCAGGTAACTTTTCATCATCAGAAGATTGATCATCATTATGATCCATGATTTCACTAGAATCTATAACCTCTTCAATATTATTATTTAATGTATTTATTTCATAATTATCATCTTGAACTATATTGTTCATATTTGTATCAACTGTATTTGTCGGCTCATCTGAAATCATAGCGTCACTTTCAATTAATGAGTTACTTATGCTTTCTGATGTGCTGTCACTTGTTGATTCACTTGTACTCTCTGAAGTACTATCGCTCGTTGATTCACTTGTGCTTTCTGAACTACTTTCGCTTGTTAATTCACTTGTGCTTTCTGATGTGCTGTCACTTGTTGACTCGCTTGTGCTTAATGATTCACTCGTACTTAGCGACTCACTTGTGCTCAATGACTCACTCGTGCTCAATGATTCGCTTGTGCTCAATGACTCGCTTGTGCTTAATGATTCACTCGTACTTAGCGACTCACTTGTGCTCAATGACTCACTCGTGCTCAATGATTCGCTCGTGCTTAATGATTCGCTGGTGCTTAATGATTCACTCGTACTTAATGACTCACTCGTACTCAATGATTCGCTCGTACTTAACGACTCACTTTCACTTAATGACTCACTCGTGCTCAATGATTCGCTCGTGCTTAATGATTCACTCGTACTTAATGACTCACTCGTACTTAGAGACTCACTTTCACTTAATGATTCACTCGTACTTAACGACTCACTTTCACTTAATGACTCACTCGTGCTCAATGATTCGCTCGTACTTATGGATTCGCTGGTGCTTAGTGATTCACTCGTACTCAATGATTCACTCGTGCTTAGCGACTCGCTTGTACTTAATGATTCACTCGTGCTTAATAACTCACTTTCACTTAATGATTCGCTGGTACTTAGAGACTCACTTGTGCTCAATGACTCGCTTGTGCTCAATGATTCGCTTGTGCTCAATGACTCGCTTGTGCTTAATGACTCACTTTCACTTAATGATTCACTTTCACTTAATGATTCGCTGGTACTTAACGATTCACTTTCGCTTAATGACTCACTCGTACTTAATGACTCACTCGTACTTAACGACTCACTTGCACTCAACGATTCACTCATACTCAATGATTCACTCGTGCTTAGAGACTCGCTTGTACTTAATGATTCACTCGTGCTTAACGACTCACTTGCACTTAATGATTCGCTTGTACTTAGAGACTCACTTTCGCTTAATGATTCACTTGTACTTAATGACTCACTTGTACTTAATGACTCACTTGTGCTCAATGACTCGCTTGTGCTCAATGACTCGCTCGTGCTCAACGATTCACTTGTGCTTAATGACTCACTTGTACTTAATGACTCACTTGTACTTAATGATTCGCTCGTACTTAACGATTCACTTTCACTTAATGACTCACTCGGACTCAATGACTCACTCGTACTTAGAGACTCACTTTCACTTAATGATTCACTTTCACTTAATGATTCACTTTCGCTTAATGACTCACTCGTGCTTAATGATTCGCTCGTACTTAATGATTCGCTGGTGCTTAATGATTCGCTGGTGCTTAGTGATTCACTCGTACTCAATGACTCACTTGTACTTAATGACTCACTTGTACTTAATGACTCGCTTGTACTTAATGACTCGCTTGTGCTCAATGACTCGCTTGTGCTCAATGACTCACTTTCACTTAATGATTCACTCGTACTTAATGATTCACTCGTACTTAATGATTCGCTCGTACTTAGAGATTCACTTGTACTTAACGATTCACTCGTGCTTAATGACTCACTCGTACTTAATGATTCGCTCGTACTTAACGACTCACTTTCACTTAATGATTCACTCGTACTTAATGACTCGCTTGTGCTCAATGACTCACTTGTGCTTAATGATTCACTCATACTTAATGATTCTGAAGTGAAATCCTCATATACATAAATGATTGTTTTCTGATCTCTACTATAAATACCTGTCTCACTACCATTTACTTCTTTAAACTTGTACATGCCAATTCGTTCTGGATATGTTGAAGTATAGCTTTCTCCAAGTTTGCCGTTTAATGTTGTAGATTGTTGTATTTCATTGCCACTTTCATCTACGTATTTCACATTGACTTGACCTGATCCGATTTTATAAACATACGTTACTGTTTGTGGGTCTCTCGTAAGCTGGCCATTTGAATTACCTTGTACTTCTACTAAATCGTAATCACCAATCACTCGAGGATATTGGTCTTCAAAGTTATTGCCAACTTTCCCATTTGTTGTTGTTGGTTTTTTGATTTCAGTTCCATTCTCGTCTATATACTTAGAAATGAGTTGACCATTTGCTTTAACAAAATAATAAACAACATTTTGGCCATTTGTTGTATAAGTTACTTCATCTGTTTGTTGATTAAAATTATTTTTATCCGATGCATCAACGCTAACAAAATCATACCCCTGATTATATAGTTCAGATTTTTTATTATCTAACGTTACCTTCCCTTTTATATCGCCTTCGTATTCTTTCACAGGTAATATATCTTTTCCTGTATCACGGTCTACATATTTAACATTAGCTATACCTCTTGCTACATAAATAAATTCTTCGATTTGAAATTCTTGTCTGTTTGTATAGTATCCCGTTGACCCTGATAAGGCTAAAGTATAACTTTGATTAGGATCGATATATTCTGTCATATTTTTCGTGAAAACATAAGTTCCCGTAGTATCTGTATACGTAATTTTCATTTCTTTAGTTGTACCATTATAGTCAACTAATATGTCACTCAATTTATTTTGAGTTGGGCCACTAACAAATTTTATTGTGCTTTCATCTGTAACTGCTGCGTTGTTTCCATTCGTATAAACAAATGCACCCATTGTATTTGTACGATTTTTACCAAATACTGCAGGGTCTTTAATAAATGTTGCTTCTCCCGATTCGTTGTACCAAGTATCTAACTTAAATCCAAATGCTTTAGATAATCCGCCGATACCAAGTCCGCCACCATATGAACCAATATCGTTAATTGAATTTGGATGAAAAACGATACCGATTCCATCTGCGCCACCTTGTGTCGCATTCTTGTTACCTAAATTTACTTTCCCTTTTAAAGTAAAGCTTTGGGACATATCAATTTTACTATTTAAAGAAAAACTACCTTTTTTACTTCTTTCATCTGTAGTTAAAGTTACTTTCCCAGTATTTTTATCGTATGTTGCATCCCCGTTTAACTTGAAATAATCTGTGAAATTATTTTTTGTTACTATTGATTTACTTGAATCCATTGTTATTGCAGCAGATGTACTAGCAACTCTCATACTTTGCGTATTCGCCTTAACACTTGCAACCTTTTTATTAGTCTTAGTTTCTTTCACTTCAGGTTGAGTTGTCTTGCTTACTTGAGTGTTTGTTTCTGACTTTTCTGGTTGTGTTGCTTCAGAAACCTCTTGTTCTTTACTTACCGTTGTTTCTGGTTGCTTTTGTTTAGTTTCTGGTTGCTTTTGTTTAGTTTCTTGTACCTCTTGTTTATTACTAACTTGAGATGAATTTTGTTGTTCATTTACCTGTTTAGTATCTGTAACTGTTTTGTTTGATTCAGTTCCCTTTGGTTCTGACACTTCAATTTCTTCATTAGGTGCCTCTTGTTGTTCTTGTTCTTTTGGTGCTTCTTGTTTTTGTATTTCTGATACTTCTTTTGTTTCTGCTTGTTCTGTATCTTGTGGTGTCTGTTCATTTCCCTGTTTTGTTCTCGTTGCTTCTTCTTGGCTACTTTCTTGTTGCTCTGTTCCTTTAATTGTCATTTGGCTTTCGTTTGTAAGTTTAGCTGCTTCTACTTCTCCATTGCTAGAGATTAAAAATATTGCCCCGATTGCAACTGAACCAATACCTACCTTGAACTTTCTAATAGAAAATTTAAGATCCCGTTTTATTTTTTTCATCTTTCTTTTCCCTTCACTTTTAAAAAATATTCTGTTGTTAATTATTATTCACTCAAGTTTACATATTATACTATTTATACCTAACTAATGGTAGTTATTTTTAAAAAAATTTAAAATATTTTTTAAACGTTATTATTACTAGTTTTGCCAAACTAATTTTTATTTATCTTTTATTGATATATTAATCCTTTTGATAAATTTAAATTTTAAAAATAACAATTAATGTATATTTCTATAACCTTTCCAAATGACCTATCATAATGAATTGATATTATTTAACTTTTTTCTGATATAGTATAGTGATTTTAAAAGGGGGAATTTTTGATGAAGATTTTTGATGCTCATTTTCATATTATTGATTTTAATTATGAAGTAAAAGAGAATAACGGCTATATGCCACCAAGTTATCTAACTGAGGATTATCAAGAAGAAACACAAGATATGAATATTGCAGGTGGCGCAATTGTCTCTGGTTCTTTTCAAGGGTTCGATCAACAATATTTACTTAAAGCACTTAGTGACTTAGGTCCCGAATTCTGTGGCGTGACCCAATTGCCTTATAGTGTTTCAGATGAAGAAATAATTTCTTTAAATGATGAAGGCGTTCGTGCTTTAAGATTTAATGTTAAACGTGGTGGTTCAGAGGACTTAGCACATTTGAGTGATTTTGCGAAGCGTGTACATGACTTAGTAGGATGGCACAGTGAATTGTATATTGATTCTAAGAATTTACCAGACATTGAAGAAACCATATTATCTTTACCGGCTATATCCATTGATCACCTCGGTCTGTCTAAGGAAGGTCTTCCAAACCTTTTAAAATTAGTAGACAAAGGCGTTCACGTGAAAGCAACTGGTTTCAGTAGAATTGACTTGAATGTACAAGATGCATTAAAAGAAATTTATCAAGCAAATCCAGATGCACTTATGTTTGGTACAGACTTACCATCAACACGTGCACCGAAACGCTTTACTTCTAAAGATATTCAATTCGTTCAAGATACTTTTGACGAAGCCGCAGCTAATAAAATATTTTATCAAAATGCGAAAGAATGGTATCGGAAGTAATATGATGCTGATAGTAATATAATACTTTGGTTTGAATGGAAAGTTAAATTTGGGAAAGATGTGAGTTTATTAATCCTTTAACCTACATCTCGACCTATCGGCTTTATTCAAACATTAAGCCATGACTCTCACCCATCATATCTCCAACTCCCCAATGTGTTTAATTTCAAAGTACAAGATTTCAGCTATATAATAGTAATTGAGATAAAAACTATATAGAAATGGAGTTTTGGTTATGAGTATATTTACTGTTCAAGAGAAAGTAGACATTTTAGGAGATATAGTAAGTATTCACTCTGTTAATGATAATGAAATTGAAGTATGTGAGTACTTACAGAAACTATTAGCAGACCATAACATCGAGTCCGAAATCATTAAAATTAGTGAAACGCGTGCAAATCTGGTTGCTGAAATGGGTGAAGATGGTCCAATTTTAGGTGTTTCTGGGCATATGGATGTCGTTTCTGCTGGTGATGAAAGTAAATGGACATATGATCCGTTTAAACTGACTGAAGTAGATGGGAAATTATTTGGCCGTGGCTCTGCTGATATGAAGTCTGGATTAGCTGCGCTTGTTATCAGCATGATAGACATACATGATCAAGGTTTATTACAGCATGGTAGAATTCGTCTGTTAGCAACGGCTGGTGAAGAAATTGCTGGTGAAGGTGCTAAAGCATTCCACGATAAAGGATATATGGATGATGTTGAAGCACTCGTTATCGCTGAGCCTTCCCAAGATAGAATTATTTATGCACATAAAGGTTCAATGGATATTCGCATCACTTCTCGAGGAAAAGCATCTCATAGCTCAATGCCACATCTTGGTTTTAATGCCATTTTACCGCTTGTAAAATTTATTTATAAAGCAGATGAAGGCTTTACTAAATTCAATCAAACAAATAAACTACTTGGCGAACCAATCATGAATGCGACTATCTTCAATGGCGGTAACCAAGTTAACTCAATTCCTGAACATGCAGAGTCGGAATTCAATATTCGTACGATTCCTGAACATGATAATGATCAATTCATTTCATATTTCAATGAAATTTTAAAACAGATAGAAACCGATCAAACAGATATTGAAATTGATACGTATATGTCTAGACCACCCGTTTACACTACTGGACAAAATTCATTAATCGAGTTAGCTGTGAAAATGGGCGAAAAACATTTAGACACAACGCTTCCAACTGAAGCATCACCAGGTGTTACAGATGCATCTGATTTATTAGTTTCTAAAGATGAGAACTTCTCATTTATAATGTATGGACCTGGTACAGTAGACCAAGCGCATCAAGTAGATGAACATGTATCCAAAGATGCGTATCTTAAATTTATTGATTTATATACAGAATTCTTCCCTAAATACTTAGAAAAGTAATTCATTATAACCGGAGTGATTAACGTGAATATACAAATTCAACAACTTAAAAACATCATTGATTCATCTCAAAATATTACATTTTTTACGGGAGCAGGTATTTCGGTTGCTAGTGGTATACCCGACTTCCGTTCACTCGGTGGATTATATGATCAAATCTCAGAGAATGGCTATTCCCCAGAATATTTATTAAGTACTGATTATTTACAAAGTGACCCAAAAGGATTTATGGACTTTTGCTTTCAATATTTACTTTTCACAGATAAACAACCTAATATCGTACATCAATGGATAGCCCAACTCGAAAAAGACCATCGTTCACTCGGTGTCATCACACAGAATATCGATGGTCTTCATAGTAATGCCGGCAGTCTAAATACAGATGAATTGCACGGCACTTTAAATCGATTTTATTGTACAAAATGCCAAAAAACATATACTAAATCTTATGTTATCGATAACCATTTACACCATTGCAAATCATGTGGTCATACCATTAGACCAGACATCGTATTATACGGTGAAATGCTAGATCAAGAAACAATATTCAATGCATTAAACAAAATAAGAGAAGCAGACACACTCGTCGTACTCGGGTCATCCTTACTCGTGCAACCCGCAGCAGGACTCATCTCAAACTTCGAAGGGCAAAACCTCGTCATTATAAACAAAGACGAAACACCTTATGATGCTACAGCAAATATCGTCATACATGATGACATGGTAGCTGTTGTACAAGAGATGTTGGAGTGAGTTAGGCCAAATCACAACGAGTTCCCTCTTTTATTCTTGATAACAAAATACACTCATGGTATTATTTAAGTATTAAAAAACACTTAGCAACTTTGGAAGGGTCACTGAGTGTAAAAATTAAGGCGTATAGTCTATGCTATATTTCACCATGGCTTATTGAATTTAGTCGTTTGTGTTGTAGCACAAGCGACTATTTTTTATTGTCTTTTTTAAGCAATAAATAAACTATATTACCTCTGTACGCAAATCCCCTTCAACACCTAAAAAAGACTACTTATCCCTCTATTTTCCGAGAAATAAGTAGTCTTTTTTTATGTTATTTTCTTACCTATTTGTGCTAATATTCTCCACAATAATAGGATAATTGCAGCGATGATTGTGATTGTTATGATTAGGATTAATAAATATGCATGATCAAATGCATTTGTACCTAATTCTAGTAATTTACTTTTTAATAGTCCATTTGAATTTTCTGCTACGATCATCGTTTCTTCAAAACTGCCTTTTGCTTTCGCTGGTATTTCTGCTATCGACATTGAGCGTTCCATTAAATAAGTATAAGTAAATGAAAATACGCCACCAAGTGCAGCTATACCTATTGAACCTCCGAGTTCATATGACACTTCTTCTACTGAAGCTGCCATACCTGCTTTATCGTCATCAACGTTTGTCATGATTGCATTTGATGCTACAGTCATTGCACCGCCTAACCCTAATCCTGCAATGCTAAGGAACAGTATTTGAATCCATAAATCATTGTGTAGAAATGCTGTGAATCCTACAATTCCGATTAATGAAATGATTAAATTGTAAATAAGTATTTTGATGCTATCAAATCGTGTTAAGATACTTCCTTGTACAATTGCTCCTATAAAAGCAGCTGCTGCCATCGACATTAAGACTAACCCTGCTTTTAAAGGTGTTAGATTTAAAATTAACTGTAATCTTTGAGATAAAATCATTTCAAAGCCAATTAATATGGATGCTGATGTAAATGCAGCTATCACACCTGATAAAAAGTATTTATTTTTAAATATATCTAAACTAATTAAAGGATTTAATAGACGTTTTTGTCGACTAATGAATAGTTTCAACGACCATAATCCAATCACTAATGTCAGTATAATCAGTACAATTGAAGGATTTTCTTTTGTGACTTCTTTAATAGCGTAGACAGTCCCTATAAGTCCTATCATAATGAGAATTGAACTTGTGATATCCCATTTTTTATCTTTGTTTCCTTTAATATTAGGAATTTGTATAAAAGCAACGATAATAACAAGTATCGTAATAGGAACATTAATTAGAAATACTGAACCCCACCAAAATTTAGTTAATAATAAACCACCTATTAAAGGTCCTAAACCAGCACCTGCTGATGCAATAGAAGACCAAATACCTAGCGCAAGTGCTCTATCTTTTTTGTCATCAAAGACTTGTTTAATAATAGCAAGTGTTGATGGCATCATTGTTGCTGCACCAATAGCCAATATAACTCTAGCCATAATTAAAGTGCCAGATGTTGGAGAAAAAGCTGCCACAACTGATGCTAAAGTAAAGATTACTAAACCAGATAAAAACATATTCTTATGTCCTACTTTATCACCCAACGTACCTAAACCAGGTAAGAGCCCTGCAACAACTAGCGGATACGCATTTACAATCCATAATTTTTGAAAAGCACTCGCTTCCAACTCATACGTTATCGTAGGTAAAGCAGTATATAAAACAGTCATATCTATAACAATCAAAAATAACGCACTAGAAACCAATATTAACGAGAACCATTTATTAAATTTCATGATAAATCCTCCTTACTCAAATAATGGTAAGGTGTATAGTTACTATATAGTCAAACATAAACTTTTTAACCATGTATATACTGTTTTACGAGCGAATTATCGATACAGAAACGCCAAATATGGACCGGTATTATTTTTTATCGGTCCAGAAACACGAAATATGGACCGATATTTATTTTTATCGGTACAGTAACGCTAAATATGGACCGATATATTTTTTTATCGGTACAGAAATGCCAAATATGGACCGATAATCTTTTTTATCGGTCCATATTTCTACATCCTAACTATACTCTACGTTTTTTGTTGTTAGGAATACGACATATTGATATAACACGTAGCATACGATAATTGCTGCCAATGTGATTTCAATTACAGAAAGTATTGTTCCGAATGTGATGGTGCTACTACTTGCATGACTATGCTGAGTGACATTATAAATTGATGCGGCTGTTGTTACCCATGGGAACGTCATTGCTGAAAAGGATACTTTGAAGCCTCTTTGTAGTATTTTCGGTAAGAATATTAAAGTAAATATAAACAACACTTGCGAAAGTACTAATAAGATGATGATATATACATTTGAATAATTTGTATTATTTAATATATAACCATTTAAACAAAGTGCTGCTGGTGCACTCATAATAATCACCATTGGAAACTGTTCTTGGTTATATGTTTGCCACGACTTGCTGATTAATACATACGCTAAAATCAACACTAGGCATATCGTCCCAAAGATTGTTGATACATGTCCGAGTGTTTCATTAAATGCTGTTGACGTTTCACTTATAACCCCAGTTCCGACAAACATCACAAACCAACTTGTGTTTGGCCATGATTTAAAATTTCTAAATGCATAGCGACTTACAAAAATAGTGATTAAGCTTATATGTAATAAAATGGCTACATACCATAGCACGTTTAACAACTGAGACTGTATGGTAAATTTCTGTTTTATAATGAATGCAAATATCATCAAAGTCATAGGAAATGTTGGTGATATCGCAAATGTATGGATATTTTTAAGCTCTTGTAGGAACATGTGTGGATAAACAATCCATTTTGTACAGAACATTAAAATTATTGCACAGGAAATAATCAAACTGCATAATCCTAAAGTCATTAAACTTAAATGGTAAAATAAATTACTTAACGCCATAACCCCTAGCGCTAATCCACTCATTGCAATTGGGGTTCTTTTTAATGCTGTTATAAACATATTGAATAGCCTTTCTTTCTATATTTTTCTAAAGTTTATGCTTCTATTCGTATTCTTTAAATCATACCATTGTTTGTCGTTTTGTTTAATCACATTTCTTTGATCATGACATCATAAGCAAGACATTCAATTGCGTTTCATGAACTGTGATATCACGAAATTAGATATATTATTCATCATAAAATACATCGTTTTATAAATAATATGTTTTTGGTAAAGTTTAAAGTATGGAAGCAATCAGAACATGGACAAAGTGACTTCCTTATAAATGAATTTTCCGAAAACTGTAATACTATTATCCAAATATTACACGTTATTAACTTAAACAAACAAAACAATTACAACTGTTTTCTTTTATCAAAAGTCATGATAATTTAATGTCAGACATTTAGGAAAGGGAAGGTTCAGACATAATGAAGAAATTATTAACAAGCTCTATCGCAACTATAGGGTTACTTACAATGGGTGTTGCTCATCATGAGGCAAATGCTGCAGAACAAAACGTTGCAACACAATCAACTATTCAAGGTACAACAGGTTACGCAAATGGTTCATACTATACTATTGATAATAACGGGAATTATCATCATACATTAGACGGTAAATGGAATCAGGCCATGTTTGATAACCATGAATATAAATCCTACGAAATCGATGCTAACGGTACATACCACTATTATTATTTCGTTAAAGGTGGACAAAGTTATGCACCAAGTCAATCACACGATTCAATTCAAAAACATGGTTACAACGTAGAAAATTCTAATTCTAACGCTAAATCAACAAATAAGACATCTATTCAAAATAATAAAGTAGATTCAACAGATGTATCATCTAAACAAAATACTAATAACACTAATGCAAGTTCAAATACACAAGCTTCAGACAACAATGTAACTTATAACCAAAGTCAAAATAATACAACATCACAAGATGCACAATTAAATGACAACGAAGCAACAACAACTCAAGCAAATAACAATGAAAGTGCAAGCTCTCAAAAGTCAGAAGGTAAAGCACAAGCTTCTTCAAACTGGTTAACTAAGAACACTAAATTACAAGAATATGGTCAATATCACGGTGGCGGTGCTCACTATGGTGTCGATTATGCTATGAAAGAAAATACACCAGTGTATTCACTAACTGATGGAACTGTTATCCAAAGCGGTTGGAGCAATTACGGTGGTGGTAACCAAGTAACAATCAAAGAAAAAAATAGTGATTATTACCAATGGTATATGCACATGAACAAATTAAATGTTCAAAAAGGTGATTCAGTAACTGCAGGTCAACAAATTGGTGAGTCTGGTAGTACAGGTAACTCAACTGCACCTCATTTACATTTCCAACGTATGAAAGGCGGCGTTGGTAACGAATATTCAGTCAACCCAGATTCATACATTAACAATAACCAATAATATAATCTATAACGTCAAAAAGGCTGAGACATTCTATATTGTTTCAGCCTCTTATTTTACACATATTTTTTGTAATATTCTGACAAAAAGTAATAAAATAATCATCATTTTTGACGAATAATTGTATGAAAATCTAAGATATAATGTATAATGACTAAATTTATAGAAAAAGAGGTTAGCAATGTGGATACTTTAAAAGTGAACAAACGATTAATTATGACACCTGGACCTGTAAGTGTAGATCCACGTGTTTCTCAAGCAATGTCGAATTCTATACTCGGTCAATTCGATTTTGAATTTGTTAATATCATGAATGAAACAATGTCATTAATTCGTCAGTCATTCTTAACAAAAAATAAATGGGCTTTTCCAATTGATGGAACTAGCCGTGCTGGCTTAGAAGCCGTTATATCAAATATCGTAAAACCTGGTGATGAAGTACTCGTACCTGTAATTGGTCGATTTGGTTATTTATTTACTGAACTCGTAACACGTGCAGGAGGAATCGTCCACAATATACATAAACCGATGGGCGAAGTGTTTGATCAAGCAGAAATTATTGAAGCTTTAGATGAATATAAACCTAAAGTTCTTGCGATTGTACATGGTGAAACATCAACAGGAAGATTGCAACCTATCGATCAATTAGGACGTGCTTGTAAAGAAAGAGGCATCTTTTCAGTAGTAGATGCTGTCGCAACTTATCAAGGTATGGTTATTCCTGTAGATGAATGGGAACTAGACGCAGTCGTTGGTGGCGCTCAAAAATGTCTATCTATTCCTTCAGGTATTACACCGATTACGTTTAACGAGCGTTTCAGCGAAGAAATTAATAAACGCAAACGTGTAGAATTAGGGATTCGCTCTAATGAATCTACCGAAAAAGAACATTTCATTAGCAGTAACTATTTAGATTTAACACAGTTACAAGACTACTGGAGCCCTAAACGCCTCAATCATCACACAGAATCTACAACATCTGTTTATGCATTATATACCGGATTAAAATTAGCACTATCAGAAGGCATTGAAGCACGTGCCAAAAGACATAGCTATCACCAAGAAGCTTTAAAAACAGCTTTAAAAGCACTTGGATTAGAAATTTACGGTGATGAATCTAATGAGATGAAAATGGTCATTTGCGTTAAAATTCCAGAAGGCATCGATGATAATACATTTAGAAATGGCTTATTACAAAACTACGGCGTAGAAATTGCTGGATCATTCGGCGACTTACAAGGACAAATATGGAGAATTGGTATTATGGGTTACGGCGTTCAAAAACAAAACATCCTAACATTCTTATCAATCTTCGCAACATATTTAGTATCACACGACAGCCAGCAACACCTTAATGTAGCAGACTCCATTAAGACATTATTAGACTATTATGAACAAAATGAAATCTAGCATTTCTTGAATGATAAGTTAGCTACAATCCAAAAAAGTCTGAGACAGTAACTTTGTCTCAGACTTTTTTGTGATTTTTATATCGTTTCATCTTCTACGACTCTATTTTTAGATGCTGGATAGCCTACTATAAAGAACAGAATAGACATAACGATTAAGGCGATGATACCTGATATCCAACTGTCTGTCGCATCGTGTAAATATCCAATAAAGAATGGTCCAATGGCAGCTATTAAATACCCAATAGATTGCCCGAATCCTGATAATGCGATACTTCCGTCACTTGTACGTGCACGTATAGAGAAGAATGTCATACATAAGCTAAAGCATGCACCCATACCTAAACCTGCAATAATAATACCGATTACGAGTAATACTAATGATTGCGTAAAGAATAAGCCAAATCCAACTAAGAATAGTATTGTTATAATCACAACTAATATACGTTGGTCTTTTAATTTAGACGCAATAATCGGGAATGTAAATGTCATTGGCACTTGTGAAAATTGGTTAAGCATGAGTAAATAACCTGCAGTTGATGGGTCTAGACCTCTATCTACTAATATAGAAGGCACCCAAGCAACAACTGTATAGAATACCATTGATTGGAATCCCATCGTTAAAGCTACTAACCATGCTAATTTAGACTTCGTAATGTTCAATTTTGTATGTTGATTCTGTGCTTCTGATAGTTTATCTTGACGTTCTAGTTTAGCGCCTTTACTTGCTTTTGGAATCCATAAAATTAATGCAATAATTCCTAGTACGATCCAAAAAGCAAGGGACAGTCTAAATCCTAATGGAGATTGAGACATTGGGAAACTTAGTCCTCCACCTAATCCTGCAGTAAAGTTCATTGTCCCACTATAAATACCTGTTGCTAATCCAATTTGTAATGGAAAATACCATTTCACATAACTCGGTAATACAACATTACCAAATGCGATCGCAATACCTAGTAGAACTGTACCAATAATAAATAAATTAAAACCACCTGCAACACGTATGTACAAAGCAATAATTACTAATATCGTTGATAGTACTATTGTATTAGACATCGTCAAACGTTTAGTTACTTTAGATACTAATGGCGAAACGACTGCAAATATAATGAGTGGTATTGTTGTTAAAAAACCAGCAAGACTGTTATTAATTTGCATAACATCTTTAATTTCATCAACTACTGGACCTACTGATGTTAATGGTGCACGTAGTGTAGATGCGATAAATACAATCGCAATTATGATGCCCCAATTTTTTTGAATTCTATGTGTATTATAGGGTTCAATCATCTTATACCACCTTATTTCTAAAATTTTTTCTTATAAAACCATCAACGCAACATTAGTATAGTTCATTCATATTGAAGTGTATATAATATGAGAGTCTGGAACAACACTTTGTCCCAGACTTTTTTAATAGTATATCAGAGATATGATTGAGTGCAATGCTGCTATGTTGAGCGACTTGATCGTTAGCCATAGGGGAATGGGTTTTTCTTCGGTTTATAAAGTTTAGTATGTCGGCTAACGATCTTGTTTTTCATTCTTGAGCGTTAGAATTTCTAACACCCTTCTTTAATACTCAATCAAATCCTTCATATTAACAAGAAACTGGTTTTACTGAAGGATCTAATAAAATTCTTGTACCTGCTTTTCCTTCTAATGCATCGATTGCATCATCTAACGAACAAATAATAGCTTCTTTACCTGATTCTGCAAATTGAATAGCCGCTTCTATCTTAGGTAACATACTTCCTGCTGGAAATTGATCTTTTGCTACGTATTGTTTCGCTTCTTCAACTGAAATTGTTTTAAGTTTTTCTTCGTTTTCTTTACCGAAGTTCACGCAAACATTTGGTACGTCTGTTAACATCATAAATGTATCTGCTTCAACTTGTTGCGCTAATTTTAAACCAGAACGATCTTTATCGATAACAGCTTCTACACCTTTAATATCACCGTGTTCATCACGGTAAACAGGTATACCACCGCCACCTGAAGAGATCACAATCGCTTGATTTATTAATTTCTTAATTTGGTTCACGCCATGAATAACAAGTGGTTCTGGAGAAGGTACAACACGACGGTATCCTCTACCAGCATCTTCTACCATGACAAAGCCATGTTCTTTTTCTAATCTTTTAGCTTCTTCTTCACTGAAGAATACACCAATTGGTTTAGTTGGATTATTAAATGCTTGGTCATCTTTGTCTACTTCTACCATTGTTAATAATGTTAATACATCACTGCTAATACCTAAATCGTTTAAATGATTTTTAATAGCTTCTTCCATCATATAGCCGATAAATCCTTGAGATTCAGCACTACATGCGTTAATTGGAAGTGGGTTCACAATATCTTTCGCCGCTTCGTTTTGAGCGATAATATTACCAACTTGTGGCCCGTTACCATGTGTAATCACAATGTTATGTCCTTGTTTCTTCAATTCTGCCATTTTACGTGTAGCAGACATCACGTTATTATATTGATTATCGTATGACGCTTCTTGATTAGGTTGTAATATCGCATTACCACCTAGTGCAAGTACAACTCGCTTACCCATACGTCTCACTCCTTAATGTTAATGCTACATACATGCCATATAACGTGTCTCTTCCAGATGAAGAACCTACTTTTAAAAGTTGGTCTAGACGCGCGATTGATGGATCATGTTGTAGGTTAGAAATTTTTGAACTAAATTGACCTTGCAGAGCACATTTTAAAAATTTTTCGCCTACAAGTGTGGTTAGAGATGATTGCAGTAATATGTTTAATTGTTCTAAATGATTATTGTTAATAAAAGGATGGATAAAATGAATAAATAAAATACCTGTCAGCATATCATCTCCGGACGGTGTTAAACCTTGTCCTCTACCAATCAGATATCGGTATTGTTCCTCAATTTGTTCATCATTTCCAAATTCTAATGCGTTTAATATGTGTTGCATCTTCTCTTTGTTAAAATCGCCTTGCTCATACATCTGAAAGTCATAAGATGCGATATTTTCTTTAAGCTTTTGTATATCAGTCTGTTCCGAAAAGTCAGATGCCTTTAAAGTTGGAACATGCCAAACAAGTTGGCATGTCTTACTTATTTGAATAGCAGTAGGACCCACTACAATTTGTTGATTTAATTCGATTTCGTTAAATAAACTTTGCTTTGTTTGTGAATCGACTAATATACCAAAAGGAAATGTTCCATTTTCATCTGTACCAATAAAGATAAGGTCATTCGATTTATTGACGATATTGAAACCTTTATTAAATACGCTATGCACATAAAATTGTTTATGTTGCTCTAAATGTTTCTTAGCATCCTGTCCTATTGCAGTTGCTTGAAGAATCACGCGTTAAATCCTAACTTTTCAGCATACGCTGTGATCGCTTTTTCGAAACATTCGATTGGTGGATGTACTGTACCTGCACCAATTTGTCCGTAACCAGCAATCTTATGCGCAATACCTGTATTGATAACAGGTGTAATGCCTGTTTCAACAACTTTACGTGCATCGATACCTAAACAAGCGCCCTTAAAGTTCCATGTTGGAATCGCAAAGTTAGGGTTCTCACCAATACAAATTTCAGTCATTTCATTACTAATTTGTAATGCATCATCAAATCCACCAGTACCAACAAATCTTGTAACAGCTGGTGCTGCGATCATTGCCATACCACCAACACCGATTGTTTCAGTAATCGCTGAGTCACCGATATCTGTATTCGCATCATCTGCTGAGTAACCAGTGAAATATAAACCTTGAGGTGTGTTAACAGGTGCTGTAAACCATTCGTCACCCATACCTGCAATACGTACACCGAAGTTCTCACCGTTACGACACATTGCTGTTACGACTGTACCGTGTTCGATTTGACGAGCAGCGTCCATCATCGCTTTACCTGTAGCCATCGCGATATTTAAGAAGAATTGATCTGTATCAGCTAAGAATTGTAATACTTCTGTACGTTTCTCAGGTTCTACATCTTCTAATGACGCAATGATAGGTGTCACTTCTTTTAAGAATGCTAATGATGCTGCAATGTTACGTTGGTGGAATTCATCACCCATTGCAATTGCTTTAGCGATTAATACGTTAACGTTTAAGCCATCATCCATTTTTTGAAGTGCTTTACTTAATACTGGACCTAATACATCTTTCATCCAGTGTAGACGGTTTACAACTGTTTCATTGTAAGCACCGAAACGTAATACAGCACCGATACCTTCGTTCATTTGACAGTATGCTTCATTACCTGATTCTCTATTTTCAACAACAAGTACTGGCATGTTAGCTGATGTAATACCACCCATTGGTCCAACCGCGTTAACGTGATGACAAGGAATGAACGTAATTTGTCCTTCTTCTAACAACTTACGTGCCGCTTCTTCGTTCTCAGCCCATCCTTCAAATAAAATCGCACCGACACATGAACCTTGCATAGGATCTGTCATGTTTTCATATTTGATTGGTGGTCCAGCATGTAATAATACATGTTCTTTAAGTTCTGGAATTTTAGATTTAGCAGGCACCACATCTACTAAAAATGGTGCTGCTGCGATCATCTTATCAATGACTGCTTGGTTAGCTTCGTCTATTGTTTTATAAGCCATTTTATACTGTCTCTCCTTCGTAATTGTTTAAGAATTGAAGTACTTTCATTAATTTCTCGTCGCCACCTGCGATTGGTTGCCAGTTAAACTGAACAACTTGTGCGTCATTAGCTTGGATAGCTTCTGTGAAACTCTTCAATCCGATATTAATCACACTTGGTTTCATATTAATTAAGTTCAAGACTTTTTCATCAACTGTTAAATCAACAGATTCTGCTTCGAATGATTTTGTTTCTAATTGTGGTTGTTCAACATCTTTACCAAGTAAATGAAGTGCTGTCGTCACCATTTGATTGTTTGTTTCACATACGATTGCGCCAGCTTCTTTTAAGATATTAACTTGTTTGTCGTAACCTTGATGGTCATGCTCAGTACCTACAACTGTAGCAAGAACTGCTAAACTGCGACCTTCTGATTGTGCTTTGTCTAACACTTTTTGAATCGTTGGCGCAAGTTCATTTGCCATGTCATCATGACTTCCGTATCCGATCACGTTATCTAACATAATAATAGCTGTTGATGGATCGTCTGCAGATTGTTCTAACATTTCGATACGTTTAGATGGATCAATCATAGGATGAGGTCTACCTTGTGTATAAATATCATCACCTAAGTCGATAATTTCGTGGTGACCACCTTTATATGAAAAGCCTTCTGGTGTTTCTACATCTGAATTGTCGCCTAAAGTATCTTTTAATAACATTGCTGCTTCAGAAGCTAACGTACCGCCAGAGTAATAACCTTTAACGCCATCTTGGTTATCAGCAAATTTGATGTTAATATCTGATTGAATTGCTGTGCTAAATTGAGGTGTTTCACCATTTGAAAGTTGAACAGATACACGTGCCGCTTCTTCTAATGTATAAGCGTGGTAAATGTTTGATTCTGTATATTCAGGTTTAGAACCTAAGAATAACGTTACGATTGGTTTTTCGATATTACGTAATAAATTCAATACTTTTTCTTCTACTTCTTTAGCTGGTGGCTTAGAAATAACTGTAATGACTTTCACTTTAGGATCCGCATTAAGTGCTTTAATACTGTCTAACATCGTAATCGCACCTACTTCAGTAGATAAGTCACGGCCACCTGTACCGATAGCATTTGTAACACCTTTTCCTTCACGGTCAATGATTGTTGTTACTTCTTGAATACCTGTACCTGAAGCGCCAACAACACCGATGTCACCTTCATTTACAGTGTTTGTAAATGCAAGTGGTAAACTATGAATAATACCTGTACCACAGTCAGGACCCATCACGAGTAAACCTTTGTCATGTGCCATTTTTTTCAAACGTACTTCGTCTTCTTTTGCTACGTTGTCGCTGAACATAAATACATTTAAGTTATTTTTCAATGCTGTTTCAGCTTCCATTGCTGCATATTGCCCAGGAATTGAAATCAATGCTAAGTTAGGATTGTTTGCTAATTCTAATGCACGGTTCCAATTTGAAGCTTCGTTTTGTTTTTGAGATTGGTCTTCACTTTCACCTTTCCCTTTCAATTCCGCTTCAACTTCTTGGTTTACTTCTTCAACTTTTTCTTCATTTTCTGTATCTACAACGATGATAATATCGTTTGGTTTCGCTACTTCTAATTCATCCGTACCTAATCCTGAAGATTTAAAAATATCTTTATTGGCAGGTGTTCCCATCATAATGGATACTTGGTTAATACCATCAATAGCAGATAATTTATTCGATAATAACATTAATACAATCGAATCTTGGTAAGTGTTTTCTTTAATAATTGTGTGTAACATACTATTCCTCCGTTATTATTCTGCAAATCTATTTTTTCCGTGATAACGATCAAAGTGCACATCGTCTGAAACTAAGTAGTTGTATATCTCATCAACAATTTCAATGCCTTCTTCGTCGTATTTTTCACTACGTAATCGGCCACGTTCACCAGGATAGAAAATTTCTCCATATCCTTGTGCTGCTGGTTGTGCTTTTAATTCATCAAGCATTGTTGAAATATTTGATTTAAATTGGTCTAAGTCTGTGAAGAATGCCGGATTAATCACGACATGTAATTGGCCTAAGTCACGGCCTTTCGTTAAATCTTTGTACATAGATGAAACATGTACACCATGTGGTACGCCTAGTAAACTACCTGATAGAATATCAACCATCATCATAAGGCCATATCCTTTAGGTCCTGCAACTGGTACAAGTGCATGAACATCTCTAGCATTTGTCGTTGGTTCACCATTCGCATCAACTGCCCATGTATCTGGGATTGATTGATTTTTCGCTCTTGCATCTAGCACTTTACCCCATGCTTGAACGGTCGTTGCCATATCAAATGTAATGATGCGATCATCGTTTGATGGTGCACTAAATGCAATTGGATTTGTTCCGAAATATGGTTCAGTACCACCGAATGGCACAACCATTGGATCTGATTGGCACATACTTAAACCGACCATATTCTCTTTAGCTGCCATCTCTACAAAGTAACCTAATGCACCACTATGTGAAATGTGCTTAACACCAACAACGGCAACGCCATTTTCTTTAGCCATCTCGATTGCTTTTTCCATCGCTTGTTTAGCCGCTTGATGACCAGGACCATTATCTCCTTCAAATACAGCTGTTGATGAACCCGTTTGTTCGAATTGATAATTCGGATTGGCTGTTATGCCACCTTTAGCAATTCGCTCAGCATAGTACTCTACTCGTACTGCACCATGTGAATGAATACCTCTATGATCCGCAAATGTTAATACGTCTGCTACATCTTCTGCAGCACCTTCGTTTAAGCCCGCTTTAGCTAATTTATTCTTCATTAAATCAAATAATTCTTTCTTTGAAACACGCATATCTTAACCTCCTTATTACTCGAATAGTGTAATTTATATACATAAAATCATGATTTTAGCCGTAAAAAAAGAAGGTACTCAAGACGTACGATATTAAATGTCGACAGTCGTCATTTATAACATTCAATTGTCTCTTTCACTTCTTCTCAGCTATTTAATAAATGTCATCAGATATTAAATACTCATAAATACTTTCGGCAATCGGTATGCCACTTTCTTTGTAGCGTTTTTTAACGTCCTCTTGAATTTCACCTGGGTAATAAACTTGATCAAAGCCTTTAGCCGGTTTAATATCATGAAGTTCATCAACCATTTCAGATACGTGTGTTAAAAATTGTTCTTCATCACCAAAATATGCTGGATTAATGACGATATGAAATTGTCCTAATCTACGATACTGACTTAAATCTTCATACATTGATGTAACATGTTTTCCAAATGGTAAACCTAACAAGCTACCTGCTAGAATATCTACCATCATCATCAATCCATAACCTTTAGGACCCGCGACTGGTAATAGCGCAGCGACTTCAAATGGATCTGTCGTTGGCTCACCTTGTTTGTCTACTGCCCAAGTGTCTGGAATGGATTTGTTTTTAGAACGTGCATCTAAGATTTTTCCCCAAGCTTGCACGGTTGTTGCCATATCAAATAATATCGGTTCACCATTTTTACGTGGTGCTGCAAAAGCAATTGGGTTTGTACCAAAGTATGGTTCTGTACCACCAAATGGTACAACCATTGGGTCTGATTGACATACTGTTAAAGCGACCATGCCTTCTTTTGCCGCTTGTTCAGCAAAGTAACCAATCGCACCACTGTGGCCCATTTCTTTAATACCGACCATGCCGATACCACTTTCTTTAGCTAATTTAATCGCTTCTTCCATTGCTTCATAAGCAACATAGTGCCCAACTGCATTATCTCCAAAGTAAGTACCTGATGATGGACCTGTCTTTGTGAATGTTAATTCTGGATTCAAATTGTATCCTTTTTTTGCAGTACGTTCTGCGTAATATTGTGTACGCACAGAACCGTGTGAATGAATGCCACGCTCATCTGCAAATATCATCAAATCTGCTGTCTTATCAGCATGTTGTTCAGATAAACCTGCATTTGTCAGTTTGTCTTTAAATAACTGGCGCAACTTTCCACGTTCTACGTATACTAATCCTTCTTCTGCCATTCTTAACAACCTTCCTTAAATTTCGATATCTCTATTTGCATCTTTAGAGTAAATATAAGCGAATGGTTCGTCTAAGCCTACAGCGTAAGTTGCTTGTGGTGCATAAGCGCCCATAAAGATGTAATCACCTTTATCAACTGGTTGCCATTCGTTATCTAAGTTGTACATACCGCGACCACTTAATACATAAGCACCGTGTTCTTGAACGTGTGTTTCAATATATCCGTGTGAAGCACCTGGTTTAAATGACAAGATATGAATGTTCATGTCATATGCTAATTCTTTAGGTAATAAATCAAGAATTGTAACTTCTTCCATACCTTCATAAGGTTCTTGAACCATGTCATTCACATTTCCAGTTACAACTTCTGGTGTGAATCCTTCTAAAGGTTGGTAACGTTTTTTATATAAGAATACGCGGCTATCATTGTTTTGATTGCTGTTTTCAAAAGTCATAACTTGGTGACTTGGTACGTATAAGTATCCACCAGCTGTTAATTCATATTTTTTGTCATCTGCGTATGCGTTGATTTTACCGTATTCAACGTAAATAAATGTTTGAACGCCGTCTCCACCAAAGCCTTGTCTGTTTCCGCCTTGATTTTTTAATGTTACTAAGTAGTCTACAAAGCGAGCACCTAGTCTTGGTGAACCTAAAATTGTAACGTCGCAATCTTCGAAACCTGGTACAACGTTGTTTACTAAGCCGTCTGGTGTAATAACTGCATAGTTGTCTTTCTTAATAACTGAACGTGTTTCTAATAGTCCTTCTCTATAACCTTGATTATGATTAATGTAACCCATGATCAATACTCCTTTTCTCTATCTCTATTTTTTAAAATTTATTTATTCTTTATAAGCAAGTTCATATAAGACTTGTTTCAATACTTCGATACCTTTTACTAAATCTTCAACATTTGTCTCTTCTTCAACGTTGTGACTCACACCATTTATAGATGGCACAAACAACATAGAAGTTGGTACATAATGTGCGAAGATTTGTGAATCGTGACCTGCACCTGAAGACATCAATTTCCAATCTGATTTGCCAACGACTGTTTCAGCAGCACGTTCGATTGTCTTAACTAAATCTTCATTCATTAATGTTGGTGCTTCATCCATCCATAAATCAATGTCATGTTCAACGCCTTCTTCTTCAGATACGCGTTTAATACATGCATCAATTTCTTCAGCGAATTGATTTAATGCATCTTGGTCAATGTGACGACAATCGATTGAGAATGTCACTTCACCTGGCACAACATTTACGGTATTTGGTACTGGGTCTACGCGACCAAATGTTAATACTAATGGATCTCCTAATTCTCTTGCACGTTCTGTCAATTGTGTCGCGATTTTACTAAATGCGATGACAGCATCTCTTCTTAAGCCCATTGGTGTCGTACCTGCATGGTTTGCTTCACCTTTTAAATTAACTGTATAACGTTTTTGTCCAACGATACCGTTAACGACACCAATTGATTTTTGTTCTGTTTCTAACACTTTTCCTTGTTCAATATGAACTTCGATAAATGCTTTAATGCGACTGTAGTCATTGTCATCTGTACGATAATCAAATCCTACTTCACGCATTGCATCTTTAAATTGAATACCTTCAGCATCAGCAATTGTATCTACATCGTCTTTATCTGCTAAGTTGAAGAAGTTCTTACTACCCCAGAATGCAAATGGGAAGCGACTGCCTTCTTCTTCTGCTAAAGCTAAAATTTCTAAAGAACGTAATGGTTGTCCGTATTCTGCTTTCAATGATTGCATCGCTACAAGTGCTGCTAATACACCGAATTGACCATCTAAATGGCCACCTTCAACAACTGTATCAATATGAGAACCAGACATAATCGTTTCTTCTGGGTATTTACTACCTTCTATACGACCTCTTAAGTTACCAATGTCATCGAATTGTGCTTCAAATCCTTCTTTATCTAATGTTTCTTTTAATGCGCGAACAGCGTTTGACCATTCTTTAGAATAAAGTAAACGTGTAATACCACCACCTGTCAAACCTCCAAATGAAGTAAACTGTTTATCTAGCGCTTCGAAAGAAGAACGGATGTCCATATAATTCATCTCCTTTTCATGTCACTTACTATTATAAGCGGTTACATTTTTGTTATCATTCACAAAACATACAATAATTCGCTTAACTTTTATATGTTTTATACAAATACGACCTAAATTTAATTTGAGATACTATGATTAGGAAAATATATCTTCTAGGAGGCTGAGTTGTTTTGACTCAAAATCATTCAATGTGTATAACAAATGATGGTTTTCAATTACCCAATACCGTCATCGAATCTAAAAATGAAGATCCTCAAGGGGTTATCATATACTTTCATGGTGGCGGGTTAATTTTTGGTCAACGTGATGACTTACCACAAGCATATATAGAGATTTTGACAGAGTCCTATCATCTTGTACTCGTTTCTTATCGATTGGCACCGGAAAGCCCAATTGATACGATTATCTCAGATGCATTAGCTCAATATGATGAAATCAGTGCTTTATATGAGGCATTACCAATCTATACGTTTGGTCGTTCAGCGGGTGGATTCTTAAGTTTAATGGTTGCACGTTATCGTGAAGTTGCAGGCATTCTTGATTTTTATGGCTATTCACGTGTTCATGTTCCTGCATTTTTAAGACCGAACGCACAATACCAAGCTTTATCAACTCAAATTACACCAGCGCTATTAAATCAACTTATACAACCTAATCCATTAACTTTTGGCTCATTACAAACGAGATATCCGATTTATTTATATGTACGCGGCCAAGCGAAATGGTTATCTTATTTAGGTATTCAATCATCAACAGCAAGTGCATATAATATTTCACCTAAAGAATTAAAGCAATTTCCACCGACTTTCATTGTACATTGCAAAGGTGACCCAGATGTTCCGTATAGTGAAAGTGAAAATATTTACCGCCAAATTGAGCATAGTCAATTAGAGACACTCGATTTAGAGCAACATGATTTTGATCGTGACGTAACACCAACGAGCATTTCACTGTATAAACAAGCCGTACAATTTTTAAAACAATCATCAAACTTAGTTCAAGGGGGATAAATGATGAACATTCAAAATGTCATGGAAAATCTAGAAACGTTTAATCAATTTGCGCGTAATCCTGAAAATGGTGGTATTAACCGAATTGCTTTTACACATTCAGAACGTGTAGCAGCACTTAAATTCTCAATGCTTTGCCAAAAAGCTGGTCTAGATGTCTACTTTGATTTCTTCGGAAATGTTATTGCGCGTCGAGAAGGTAAAAATCCAGACCTTAAACCAGTCGTATTAGGTTCTCATATAGATACGGTTAAAGACGGCGGGCAATATGACGGACTACTTGGTGTTGTTGGTGCGTTGGAAGTTGTGGAATATTTAAATAAATATCAAATAGAAACGGATCATCCCATTATTATCATTGCTTTTGCTTGTGAAGAATCTACAAGATTTAATGAAGCGACATTAGGTAGTAAATATCTCACAGGCAATATGACGAAAGAAGATATGAAATATATTAAAGATAACGACGGGAATGTACTTTATGATATTGTCGCACCACTTGCTCAAGACATGCATGGTAAAGCAGCATTATTTGAAAGAAACAATATTAAAGCATTTTTAGAATTACACATCGAACAAGGTCCAATTTTAGAGAAGAAACATAAAGATATCGGCATCGTGACAGATGTAGCAGGTCCGCATCGTTTTAAATTAAAAATTCAAGGCGTGACGAGTCATTCAGGTTCAACACCTATGCCAATGAGAATAGATGCACTGACAACATCCGCAGAAATCATCTTAAAAATCGAAGAAATTGGACGTGCTTATCATGATAAAGGAATTGTGACAACAGTCGGTTATGCAGATGTATATCCAAATACAATGAATGCCATACCAGGAGAAGTCACACTTTTAATAGACATTAGAGGTAAGAATGAAGCCGTACGAGAACAAGTCGTTGATGAAATCACATCATACATTGAACGCATAACAGATCATCGCAATGCACATTATGAATTGGAAGATTTAGGTCAAGATGCACCACGCAGTTTCAATCATAAAATTGCAAAAATCAACGAAGACAACTGTCAGCAATTAGGGTATACGTATAACTATATGTACAGTGGCGCAGGACATGATGCTATGATCATCGCACCCATATGTCCAACAAGTATGATCTTTATACCATGTAAAGAAGGTATTAGCCATTCACCAAAAGAATCCGTCACAGCAGACCAAATCGAAAAAGGCATTAACCTCCTCATACATACAACAATCGAACTAGCCAAGCTCGACACCGTGTTGGAGTAGGATATTTTTTGGGGGATGTCCGGAGATGTGAGTTTACTCTTCCTTTAACTCACATCTTTGGCTATCTTGTGAATTTATTTCTCCTTTAACTCACATGTTTTACGATCTCGTGGGTTTACTACTTCTTTAACTCACATCTTTGGCTATCTTGTGAGTTTATTTCTCCTTTAACTCACATCTTTGGCTATCTCGTGAGTTTACTGCCTCTTTAACTCACATGTTTTACGATCTCGTGGGTTTACTACTTCTTTAACTCACATCTTTGGCTATCTCGTGGGTTTACTACTTCTTTAACTCACATCTTTGGCTATCTTGTGAGTTTATTTCTCCTTTAACTCACATCTTTGGCTATCTCGTGAGTTTACTGCCTCTTTAACTCACATGTTTTACGATCTCGTGGGTTTACTACTTCTTTAACTCACATCTTTGGCTATCTCGTGGGTTTACTACTTCTTTAACTCACATCTTTGGCTATCTTGTGAGTTTATTTCTCCTTTAACTCACATCTTTGGCTATCTCGTGAGTTTACTCTTCCTTTAACTCACATGTTTTACGATCTCGTGAGTTTAATACTTCTTTAACTCACATCTTTGGCTATC
>NZ_JAJNJI010000010.1:0-132102 GCF_022386165.1 Mammaliicoccus sp. P-M58 | reverse complement strand
TTTACCACCTCTTTAACTCACATCTTGACCTATCTCGTGAGTTTACTGCCTCTTTAACTCACATCTTCTTCAATCTCGTGAGTTTACCACCTCTTTAACTCACATCTTCTTCAATCTCGTGAGTTTATTACCTCTTTAACTCACGTCTTTCCCAATCTCGTGAGTTTACTGCCTCTTTAACTCACATCTTGACCAATCTAGTGAGTTTACTCCAACTTTAACCCATATTCCTCACTAAAAAGTACATTTTCAACCTCTCACATCTCCTAAATCATACTTCTCCACCCTACATCACTCACACCTCCCTCTATCTCATACATCCCCAGTCACCAACTCACATCTCCCATTTCCAACATAAAAAAGTACCACAAAATCTCATGATTTTGTGGTACTTATCTACTCATAATTATTTTTCTTGATAACCGTTACCGGATTTGTATTCATAGTTTGATGGCTTAACTTTCTTGAAGTCAGGGTTATCATAGAATCTGAATAAGTCTCCGTGTAATAACTGGTCTGATAATTCGAGTTCTTTTTCGACGTTATTTTTATTTTCTTCTAAATCTTTAGGTTTCGTCTTCATAGGTTTATTAGTCTTATTGTCGTACACAGTGCTACCGATTGATTTATATTCTGGCGTTATAAAGTCACCATTTCTAAATGCAACTGTTTGATCGTGTCCTTTAGCTAATAAGTCTGTACCAAACATAATGTAGTTGTTTGATTTAATACCTAATACGTCTAATAATGTAGGCATTACATCTGTTTGGCCACCGTATGTTTCATCGACGCCACCTTTAAGACCTGGTACTTTCATAAAGAATGGCGTTCTGTTTAAGTCCATGAATTTAGCTGGAGTGATTTCATCTTCACCAAGTAAATTAGCCATTGCTTTATTATGGTTCTCAGAAATACCATAGTGGTCTCCGTATATGATGATTACTGAATCATCATATAAACCTTCTTTTTTAAGTTCTGTCATGAATTTTTCTAATGATTCATCTAAATAACGAGCTGTTTGAATATAACCATCTAATGTTGCACTACCTGTGTCTGGTTTCTCAATCGTTGCATCTTCTTTACTCAATGTGAATGGGTAATGGTTAGTCAACGTAATTAAATGAGAATAGAATGGTTGTTTTTGTTCTTTTAGATGTGAAATGGATTCATCAAAGAATACTTCATCTTTTAAGCCTAAGTTTTCAAGATTTTTTTGTTGCATATCATAATAAGTTGCATCATAGAACTTATCTACACCAAAATGCTTGTACACTTGATCTCTGTTCCAGAATGTTTTGTAATCACCATGCATAACTGATGTTTCATAGCCGCCTTGTTGATTTAAAATTGCTGGCAGTGATTGATAAGTGTTGTCACCTTTTAATGAGAATGCTGAACCTTGTGGTAAACCGAAAATACTATTATCCATCGTTAATTCTGAATCGGCTGTTTTACCTTGACCCGTTTGATGGAAGAAGTTTGGATAGTATTTGTAACCTTTATCACCTTTTGCTAAAGAGTTTAAATATGGTGTTACTTCTTCACCATTAACTTTAAAGTCAATTAAGAAAGATTGGAAACTTTCTAAGTGAATTTTAATAACGTTCTTGTCTTTAGCGATACCAAATGTTTCTTTGTTAGGTTCTTGATATTTCTGCTTTGTATAATTTTTAACTTGTGTTAAATCATCTTCACTTGCCAATGCTTTTTGCGAATTATTTTGAATCGTTTTAACCCCGTCATAAACCGTAAAGTTATAAGGTCCTAAATATTTAACTAAATATTTATGGTCAAATGTACGTGTTAATAATTCTGGTCTATCTGATTCAGCAAATGCTAAGTTTAGGAAAAATAGTGCTACTGCTACACCCATAACAACTGGGACAAATTTCTTTGGAAATGCTTTTACTGATAAATTATTTCTCTTAAAGATCAACACAAATAAGAATATGATCGTATCTGTGAAATATATAAAATCGTACCAAGAGAATGAACTATATACCGCACCAGACATTGATTCTACGTTACTTACTTGATTCAAAGTACTAAATGTTAAGAAATCTGAAAAGAATCTAAAGTACACGACGTTCGCATATAGTAAGAACGATAGTACAAATCCAGCGATAAAAATAAACCAGAACGACTTTCTTCCCTTAAAGAATAAGAATACGCTCAATATTAGCGCAATCAAGCTGTATGGGTTCATTAATAAAATTAAATTCTGTACGAGTCCCTTTACCCCGAGTGACAAATCTACATAATAGGCAAAATAAGTCTTTAACGCTATTGCTAAAATCGTTAGCAAGAAGAAAGTAAAGACGCCTATCTTCCTATTTTTAGTTTTCATACCGTTCCTCCGTATCTCAACTCATATCAATTTTCATTATTATTTCATTACATATTATTGAAGGTTGTAATATTCTTGTAATATTTAATGTACAGTATTATAATTTATACTATTTTACAATAAATTTCAACTAAAAACCTAAAATACAAATAAGAAATGTGTAAAAAGTGCACACAATAGACACAATTCACACATAGAAATTACTTGTTTAATTCTTCATTTAATTTATATCTGATGCCGGTTTTTATTTGCTTAACGAATTGAGCATGTTTTCTCATATTGCGTTCCGCTTCTTGTATTGTTATTTTCTTAAAGATGAGTTTTGAACCTTGCTTTTTTTGTGCTAATTTATCGATATGATAAGAAGCAATTGTTCCAATTTGAGGATAACTGGATAATGATTGATGATCATTCAACATCACGACCGGTTGATTCCCTTCATTTAATAGAACAGTACCTTTTTTAACACTTAAAAATGACTGATCGACGATTCTACGATTAATAACGGAGTTTCCTTCTAATGTTAATCCTGTTCGATTAAAGCGATTAGATACTTTATAAACTTGGCTCTCAAGATGCTTAATCTCTGCTTCATTAAAGTGTGTCATACCTTCTCCCGATATAACATGGAATATATCTGTTAAATAATTTAAGGCTAACGTATATTGGTCTACGCCCCATGAAGCTGTTTTGCATTCTTCTAGATTTTCAAATAGCTTTTTTTGTAAAGGGGTGTAGTTACGGCACATTTCGATTTCATCGCCTGCTTGTAAAGTACGACCGTGGTAGCCACCCATTTCTAAGCGGATACTCGTAGATTTTGAACCTAACCATTCTTCAGCAACAATACCACCTGCAATTGCTAAATAACCTCTCGTACCTTTAGATGCTTCACCAAATTTTAATACTTCACCTTTATCCATCAAATGAATTTTATATGGTGCTATTTTCTTTCCATCTACAAATGCAGGGAAATTCGCCCCCGTAAATGCGATTAAAGTTGGTTCTGTAAATTGAATAGATGGCAACTTAATCGTCATTTCGATTAGAGCTTCCCCTTCTTCATTACCTACAAGCATATTAGCGAGTCTATGATTTAATTGATCGATTGAACCATTTTTAACAATGCCAATATGTTGCTGTTTTTGCCTTCCTAAATCTTGAATCGAAGAGTATATTCCAGCTTCTCGAATAATTAATGACATGGCTTATACCCTCCATCCTTGCTTTGCAGTTGATCTACAATATTTAAGGTGACATCATCACCAAAATTAAGCTTACAAACATTATTTTGTCTGTCGTATATTTCAATATTCGTCCAACCAATGACTGGCCATTCACCACTTGTATCAGTTGTCGTAATAAATAATTTATCTCTTTCGATACACAATGATCCTTTAGGGATAAACTGTTTAAACTGTGCATTACCTGAATGCAATCGATGACTTAATCCAGATAAATAAGGACATCCTGGAGTATGACCTATCATTGAAACAAAATACGTTCTAGATTCCAACACTTGTCTTTGTTCTTCTTCTGTTAAGTCTGTTAACGTATCAAAATCCGGACCATATTCGCCACCTACAATGACATCTATCATAATCGATTCCTTTGTAACTTCTCTATCATTAATGTCTTGCTTTTTCTGATAAATAATACGTTCTACAAATTCAGTCATATATTTAAATGGCTCATTGATACCATGGTTCATCATCATGCTATATGGATGATACACAACCATTAAACTATTTTCACTTGGTATAACCTCATCTATAAAAGGCATATCTTGATTTAATATTTCTAATCTAAATTCATTAATTTCATGCGTTAGCTGTCTCGAAGGTTCACGATCGCTCATTACAGTCAATGCAGAATCGCCCTTAGGATATATGCGCATTTAAGACACCTCATTCTATTCTGCTATATATAAAGCATCATTATTTACGATAAAATACATCTGTTAAATCAATAAATACATGTGTTAATTGATTTACAAATAAGCCTACAAAAACAATTGCAACGGCAAATCCAATATATAAATACGCAAAACTTTGCTTATTTTTCTCTTTTCTCAATTCACCTAAAACGATTCGCTTTAAGTAAAATGCAATTACTATCACTATTACTAAATATAATAATGTTAAGAACATCTTTTTTCACCCGTCCTTATATGATGTTTACTATTTTACTATTTGTATCTTTATATTGCCATCATAATTTTAAATCTATTTTAGTCCATTCTCGCAAACTATTGATCATGTAGATTTCACAATTTGACCTTTCGATATCATTGATTAACTCATCCACAGTTATATTTTTTTCTTCAATGAGGTTATCCTTTAATAATGCTTGCCTCATACAACCGTTTAAAAATTGTCCATGATATGGAGGTGTGATATATGCATCACCTATTTTAATAACAACATTACCAATATCAAATTCCGTGATTTCATTCTGTTCATTATAATACAATATGACATCTGTATCATGATTATGTTGAAAATGCTGACGTTCAGTTGTTTTGTGTATCGTATAAATAGAAGAAACTCGTTTACTCTGTAACAACTGAGCTGTTAAAGATTGAGATGAATCAATTATTGGTGAAGCATTAACATTAAATGTACCATCTGAATTTAATTCAACTCTTAATTTATATGTGCCATCTACATAAGTATTAACCATGTCATTAAGCATAGTATCCCATTCGTCGTTATTAAATTGAATATTTAACGCTTCAGCACTTGTAGAAATTCTGTGCGTATGTTCCTCGCGTCTTTGGACTTTTCTATTTTCTAATCTCATCGTTTCAATGAGATTTACATGTCGGCTTTCTAATATTTTAGACTTCATTATGAATTCCTCAATTTCAGCTTCAGCATTCGAATCTATTGTGATACCAGCTCCAACGCCATAAACTGCTCTTTCTGAATTTGAATGTATCGTTCTAATTGGAACATTAAAAATCATTCTATTATCAGGTAATAACAAACCTATCGTTCCACAATATATGCCTCTTGGTCTATTCTCTAATCGTTTGATAATGGCCATCGTTGATTCCTTTGGGGCACCTGTTATCGAGCCACATGGGAACAGTGCTTGAAGTAGGTTAAATAATGATTGTTGTGCTTTCAATTGACTTCGAATCGTGCTGGTCATTTGATATACCGTTTGATAAGGTTCGATTTTAAATAAATCAATGGCATTAACCGTTCCAACTTCAGAAATTTTACTTAAATCATTTCTAAGTAAATCTACAATCATGACATTTTCTGCTCTATCTTTTTTAGAATGCTTAAGTTGTTCATAATTTGTTTGATCTTCTGCTTTATAATTTCCTCTTGAAATTGTACCTTTCATTGGTTTCGTTAATATTGTATTTGGCCTTTGTTGATAAGGACCATATTGAAAGAAAAGTTCTGGTGAAATCGATATAATCGTTTCATCTTCAAGTTCAATATATGCTTGATAATCTCCATTAGCATCCTCAGTGAGTGCTTGATAATAGGCATAACCATGACGGATCGGTTCTGATTCAAGTTTTGTCGTATAATTAACTTGATACGTATTTCCTAGTCTAATTTCATCTTGAATAGCATGTATATTGTTTGATAAACGTTTATCTGAATCTGTTCTTCGCCATTCAACATGTTCATTTATATATGTATAATGCGTTTTGTCATTAAAGTGTGAGACCGGTTGTTCGAATACTTGAATACTCCCATAATGATGAGACGGTTTAAACACATCTAACGTCGAATCAAAAGCAGCTGCGCTTTCATATGGTAAAGTCACAACAACATAGTATCCTTCCTTCTGATAGCGCTCTGCTTCATGTACAAGGTCTGATACTTCTTCAATCGTTCTTGCATATTTAATGACAATAGGGTCCTCAAATTTATAATCTAATTTCTCTTCTATTTGACTTTCTGAAATATATTTAAATTGTATATGTGTCTTCAATCTCTACACCTGCCTTTACTAAAAAATTCGCAATTTGTTCTAATCCATATTCACTTAATATAGCTTCCGGATGGTACTGTACCGCTTCAATTGGTAAATGTTGATGACGTATAGCCATCGGGATACCTTCTTCTAACCATGCTGAAACCGTAAACCCTTCAGGTATATGGTGCTTATCTGCTATTAAAGAATGATATCTTGCCACTTCAAATGATTCAGGCAATCCTTCAAACATACCTTTCCCATCATGTTTAATCGTTGCTGTATGCCCATGTACAGGACGTGGACCTTTTACGACTTTGCCACCAAAAGTAGATATCAATAATTGAAAACCAAGACATACACCTAATATGGGTATATCTTTATAAATAGATTGAAGAAACGCCTTTAACTGTACATAATCATCTGGATGACCAGGGCCAGGTGAAATGATCATAGCGTCTGGATTAATTGCACGTACAACATCACAAGTTGCCTCTTCAGATTTCAAAATTTTTATTTGTTCGTTTTTCGTCAGTATATTAATATACTCGATAATGTTATATGTAAATGAATCATGGTTATCTATCATTATAATCATATGTTTATTCGCTCTTCTTTCGTTAATTTCATGTCAATCATACCATATACTAAACTTGCTTTTACAATTTGATTATATTATCATTTGTATATTCAATAAACTAAGAGGTTACTAGCTTACACCCTCTATAAAAAACTAGACACCTACGTCTACCTTTTTATAGAAGGCAGGCTTTTTTTATGCCTTTATAAAGGAGAAACACTATGTCAGAAACATTAAAAAATGAAAAAGCAGTTGTTGTGTTCAGTGGCGGACAAGATAGTACAACATGCTTATTCTACGCGAAAGAACATTTTAAAGAAGTAGAATTAGTGACGTTTCAATATGGCCAACGCCATGATTTAGAAATTAAAGTTGCTGAAGATATTGCCAAAGAACAAGGATTAAAGCATCATATTCTAGATATGTCATTACTTTCACAACTATCCCCTAATGCACTAACAGACCATACAATGCAAATAGAAAATGATGAAAATGATATACCTAATACATTTGTGCCAGCACGTAATTTACTATTCTTATCATTTGCCGGTGCATTAGCATACCAAATTGGTGCTAAACATATTATTACAGGTGTTTGCGAAACAGACTTTAGCGGGTATCCAGATTGTAGAGATAGTTTTATTAAATCTATGAACTTATCACTTAACTTATCAATGGATAAAGATTTCGTCATTCACACACCGCTCATGTGGTTGAATAAAAAAGAAACTTGGGCACTAAGTGATCAATTAGGTGCATTAGACTATGTTAGAGAAAAAACATTAACGTGTTATAACGGTGTGATGAGTGATGGTTGCGGTGAATGTCCTGCTTGTAAATTAAGAAAACAAGGATTAGACCAATACCTAGAAACGAAAGGAAGTTTATAATGTTACAACAAATCTATCCGAGCGTTCAACACCCTTATGCTTTCGAACTAAATAAAGACTTTAATTTTTCAAGTGCACATTATATTCCACACGAAGAAGCCGGTAAATGTATGAACGTACATGGACACACATATTTTGTTAATTTAACAATTGCTGGCGACGAATTAGATAAAATGGGCTTTTTAGTAAACTTTAGCGAATTAAAATCATTAATCCATAAACGTTATGATCATCAACTTTTAAATGACTTTGAAGAATTCAAAGATTATAGTCCTTCTACTGAACAAGTAGCTCAAACAATTTATAATATCGTTCAAGCATCTCTAAATAAGCGCGATAACAAACCTAAATGTGTACAAGTATTTGTGAGAGAAACACCTACAAGTTATGTCGTTTACCGTCCAACTAAGAAAGGTGACGACAATGCCTAAAATACCAGTGTTAGAAATCTTCGGTCCAACGATTCAAGGTGAAGGTGCAGTCATTGGTCAAAAAACGATGTTTGTTAGAACAAGTGGTTGTGATTATAGATGTAGTTGGTGCGATTCAAGTTTCACATGGGATGGCTCAGCTAAAGATGATATTCGATTACTTGAACCAGAAGATATTATTTCTGAATTAGATCAACTCGCTCCAAATAAATATCAACACGTTACGATATCAGGTGGTAACCCTGCTCTGATTAAAAATATAGGTCCGTTCGTAGAAGCTCTTAAAGCACGCAATATAAAGACCGCACTTGAAACTCAAGGGTCTAAATTCCAAGAATGGATGACGCTAATCGATGACTTAACGATTAGTCCTAAGCCACCAAGTTCTGGTATGAAACCTAATTTAACAATACTAGATGAAGTTATCGCACAATGTGTAGAAGAAAGTCTTTCACTTAAAGTTGTGATTTTCGACGAAGCAGACTATCAATTTGCTAAAGATATACACAAGCGATATCCTACTATCCCATTCTATTTACAAGTAGGTAATCCTTATCTAGACGATAGCGTTTCAAACCATACTGAGAAATTACTCGAAAAATATGAACAACTGATTGATAAAGTAATGAATGATACTTTAAATGATATTTTTGTCTTACCACAGCTACATACACTGTTATGGAGTAATAAAAAAGGTGTTTAATATTTCCTAGGAAATAGCATACAAAATATAAAATAAGCACATCACTACCTTGAAAATTCTAGTTAAGTGATGTGCTTATTTATATTGGTCTATTATTTATACAGCTTTTGGCTGTCTTTTCATGACTTTATATATAGCGTAAATTGCTATGCCTAATATAAGGAAAATCCACCAAGGAATATAAACTTTCATCATATCTTTAAATACAAGATTAGGTACTAATATTAGAATTGCTGGTATAACACCAACTAATAGTCCAGCATATGCTGATTCTTTTATCTTCTTATATTTAGATTTATCAAAGATATATCTTTGGATAATATTGAATAATGCTTTAACAATAAAGAATCCACCTATTGGCACGATAAGTAAAAGGAAAAGTGTAGATATAAGTGGTGTCTTATAATCAACAAATATACCTACTATACCTGTAATAACAAAATATACACTATAGAAGTACGCTACACCCATTCCTACCATTTTTAAAATTGCTTTATTAGATTCATTTGGTAGTTCGTTTAATATATCATCGGCATGACCTTTAACATCATGACCGAAAAATTCAATTGCAGTAGTGCCATTCGAAACAGCTTCTAATAAATGATCAAGGACATCCATTAATATGACTTCTGATTCATGTTCATTTACTCTTAAATCCGTTCTAACATATAATAAGAAATCTTCATAAACTTCTAAATCTGCTTCATTTAGCTGCCTTCTCTTCTCGTTGTTTTCTTTGACCAGTTGTTTAGTTGTTCTAGACATCTTCATTGCTCCCTTTTAACAATTTAGTAATAGGATCTTTAATTTCAAGCCATTCTTTTCGTACGATTTCTAATTCTTCGCGACCTTTATCTGTAATATAATAATATTTTCTTTTAGGCCCTTTTTCACTATGCTTAAACTCACTATAAATAAAATCCTTCTTTAATAATCTAAGTAAAATAGGATATATCGTTCCTTCACTTACATCGGTAAATTGATGTTCATTTAATTTGCGAGATAATTCATAACCGTATACTGGTTGAGATTGTATTATAGATAAAATACAAGCATCTAATAACCCTTTTCTCATCTGTGTCTTAATTGTCGACATCTTAATAACCTCTTCCAAATTTCACAGCTATTTTGTATTACAAGATAGCTTACTTTTATACTATTAGAGTTTAATTCATTTGTCAAAGGGTCTTTAAATTTTTTTACAAAACATATATTTAGTGATTATATGTTTAGAAATTGTTATAATTCTTAGATGAGACTATTTTAAGGCAGGAGACAGATATGGCATTCCTCGTTTCAATTAATATCATTCTGTGTATCGTCTTGATGTCATATAACTTTGTAGTAATGAATAAGAAATCGCGTATCAATCATTACGCAATTTCAATCACAATTGCTTTGAATGGTTTAATATCCTTTATAATCATCAAAGAAATCAACTTCATCACGATTGCAGTAACGACTATGTTACTTATATGGGCATTTTTACATACATGGATTCAAATTAAATACGTTCCAAACTACATTGAAAATCAATATTTCGTACTTTATATCATTACAATTGTATTTAGTATGTCTTTAAACATTGTTTACTTAGATAGTACACTTTCAATTTATCAATCAGTACCTTATTTAGGTGTCAGTTTATTTATATTTGGACAAATCATTGCTTATTTATCGTTATTCACAGAACCTATTGAATCAGACGGTAAAAGGCTCGCAAAAATCTACCAAAATGGTATATATCGATACTTTATTCACCCACGTTTAGTTGGTGAGATATTATCGATTGTAGCGTTAATATGTATGATTGTCCTTACGCCTCATTGGTTCCTATTAATACCAGTGTTCCTTTTTTATATCATGTTTATTTTATGGCAAAAGTTATTCAAAACTTCTTATTATGTTTCACATAGCGAATAACAGGGTACTTAACTATAGTAATAAGAAATATAATTAAGGAGGTACACTCAAATGGGCTTTATATTAATGTTAATCGTAGGTGGGCTAATAGGTTGGCTAGCAGGTGTTATATTAGGTAAAGATATACCTGGCGGCATAGTCGGTAATATTATTGCCGGTTTAATTGGTTCAGCGATTGGTGGTTCTTTACTTGGAGATTTAGGTCCAGTATGGGGTGGCGTCGCAATCATACCAGCACTAATCGGTTCAATCATTTTAATTCTTGTATTATCATTTATTTTGAAATTGATCAAAAAATAATCAATCTTCAATTAATAGATAAAGTTAAAGCAACCATCTGCGGATGGTTGCTTTTTTAATGTAAAAATATAGATCCAACTACTAATACAAATACTGAATTAGCTATTTCAATTAAGCCTACATGCATAATTTTTATTTTCTTACCATATAAAACGATTGATCGTATTAAACTCGGTATATACATCAACATAACGAGTGGATGTATAAAGAATCCTACAACAACTATACATAAGTGATAAATCCAAGATGACCATTTATATTTTACGGATTTTTTCTCTCTAATCATCGTCTTAACGTATAAAATTGTACCGAAGAAATATAAGAAACTTAATATAAAGACTGGTAACCAAGATTGAACTTCTGTTATAGATACATTTAATAAAGTACTGATCACACCAAATAAACAGAATATCAAAACAGCTATTAAATCATTAGTAAATGCTCTTTCATTTTTCTTTTTAGCAAAATAGGCGTTTAATAATGATAAAGGTACCATCAGTAGAAAAATCCATATCGTAACTGGTTTATGTAATACGATTGGTATAAAAGATATGACGACAATCAAAGCAAATATGCCTGCCGTATAAATATAACCTATTATTTTCTTCCTTTTCTTTAAGTAGAAGAAGATTTGATCACTCATGAAATAAGATGCCAGTACACCTAAATACAATAATAAATGAAAGTATGTAAAACCAGTTGCTGCAATTCCGAATGCGATTGGTAGTACAATCATTGACCATACACCATGTTGATTTGGTTTTTTAAATTTAAACAAATAAAACACCTCCACAGTTTCATTTTACTAAAAGATGCATATGAAATACATCTTAATTCAAACAAATCTGTGAAGGTTCTATATTTTACTTCATATCTCCAATTTTAACTTCATCTGGATCTCTAAATTGTCGTTCATCTGTATTTAATTGGTCGATTTTGTCTAAATCTTCATCACTCAATTCAAAATCAAATACATCAAAATTCTCTCTGATTCTATTATCGTTTTGAGATTTTGGAATAACGAGTCTACCTTGTTGTAAATGCCATTTAATAATAACTTGTGCAACAGTCTTATTATACTGATCTGCTATACTTTGTAAATCTGCGTTTTTTAACCATTCGCCACCTCTCATTAGAGGACTCCATGCCATTAATTTAATTCCTTTACTTTCGCAATATGCTTGTAATGCTTTTTGATTAAATAATGGATGAAACTCAACTTGGTTAACTGCAGGTACAATTTCAGTTTCAGCTAATAATTTATCTAAATGATGTTCTTTAAAATTACATACACCAATTGCTTTAATTTTGCCTTCTTTATATAACGTTTCTAGTGCTTTATACGTCTCAATAAACAATCCATCTTCAGGACATGGCCAATGAATTAAATACATATCGATATACGTAAGTTGCAATGATTCTAATGAGTCATTAAACGCTTTAATAGTTGCATCATACCCTTGGAAGTCATTCCATAATTTAGTTGTAATAAATAAATCTTCTCGATTGATATTTAATGTTTTTAAAGCTGCGCCTAATGCTTTTTCATTTTTATAAAACCAAGCTGTGTCTATCGCTCGATATCCTGCAGCAATTGCTGTATGGACTACTCTCTCAACATCAGCATCTTCAATTTTGTATACGCCTAAACCTAATTCTGGTATCTCTACATTGCTATTTAATTTAACCATTTTATTATCCCCTTTATTTAGATGTCATACGGTCTCTTTTAGGTGTATAAGCGAGCGAACGTGTCAGTTCTTCAAATTCTTCTTTCGTTAAATCACGCCATTCACCATATTTAATACCATCTAGCTTAATGTTCATGATACGAATTCTTTTTAATTTTTTAACATTATATCCTAACGTTTCACACATACGTCTAATTTGACGATTCAAACCTTGTGTTAAAACAATCTTAAATGTTCTATCATTAATTTGTGATACTTTCGCTGGGAGCGTCTTTTGATTTAAAATTTCAACACCTTCAGACATTTGCTTTAAGAAGTCTTTCGTTAATGGCTTATCTACTGAAACGACATATTCTTTTTCATGATGATTTTCAGCACGTAATATTTCATTCACTATATCACCATCACTTGTCAGGAGTAATAATCCTTCTGAATCTTTATCTAATCTACCAATATGAAAAATTCTTTCATGATGATTGACGTAGTCTACAACGTTACCTTTAACATGTCTTTCAGTAGTAGATGTGATACCACGTGGTTTATTAAGTGCTATATATACATAACCTTTATCAATTGTAATAACTTCACCATCAACCTTCACAACATCCGTACTTTCAACTTGAGACCCTAGTGCCGCATATTCGTCATTAATTTGAACGCGATTAGCACTTATCCATTTATCAGCACCTCTCCTCGAACATACACCAGCTTCACTTAGAAATTTATTTATTCTCATAAAAATGGTTCCTCTCTCAATCTATCTACTATATTTCCTATTTTACATGATGATCTTCATTAAAACAAAACAGTATGCGTCTATTTTGGACTTCTGACGACATTTGTATGAGCGGAGTTAGTTACACTTCCACCGACTTTTGTTACTATGGACTGCCTTAGTTACAGTTCAACCGACTTTTGTAATTCATGCAATAAAAAAAGAGCACAGGAACTAAATATCTGTCCCATGCTCTTAATATCAATTTATTATTGCGTTATCTTTTCATAAGATTTGCCATTTACAAAGAAATGATCAAATATAAATGTTCCAAAAGGAATAAATGCTACTATAAAAGCAATGACTGGCCACTTTATATGAATTCTAACAATAACTGCCATTACCAATATCATGATGACATACATTGAAAATAATCCGCCATGTATCATGCCTAATACTGAAACTACATTTGGATTACTCAACATATACTTGATAGGCATTGCTATAAATACTAATAACAGTAATGATCCACCTTCTAAATATCCTGTAAACCTAAATAATGATGTTAATGTAGTTTTGCTCACTTTTTAATCCTCGTCTTCTTCGTCTTCGTCAAATATACTTTTTCTTTCTTTTATAAAATCTTTGTGTAAAGCAACTGTCTTAATTTGATGATTTTCAACATCAATGACAACCCATTTATCAAATTCTGTATCGACATAGTCGTCTTTTTCAATTTCTGGGTTATGCGCTTGTAACCAACCACCGATTGTATCAATATCGTCTGAATCTACGAAATCAATACCGAATTTTTCTTCTAGTTCTGATAAAGTTACACGACCGTTAATTTGGTAAGTATCTTCACCAGTTTGAATGATGTCATTTACTTCGTCATCATCAAATTCATCACGAATTTCACCAACGATTTCTTCTAATATATCTTCCATCGTGATGACACCAGCTGTACCACCATATTCATCAATAACTAACGCCATATGCACATGATCTTTTTGCATTTTTACTAATGCATCACTGATTCTTGTAACTTCATGAATAAGTGGTAAGTCATGTACGTAGTTATTAATTTTAATTTGTTCTCCTGAAGCGTATTCTGTTAAAAATTCTTTAACATTTATAAAGCCTTTAATATGGTCTTTATCGCCATCTTCAGTAATTGGGTAACGTGTATAATGATGTTCATTTATAATTTCTAATAATTCTTCAATATTAAATGGTTCTGTTAATGTAACCATTTGTGTTCTAGGTACCATGATATCTTTTGCTAATCTTTCATCGAACGAGAAAATATTTTGCATATAAGCTAACTCAGTGTGATTGATTTCACCACTTTGATAACTTTGAGTCATGATAAGCTTTAATTCTTCTTCTGACATTGCTTGTTCTTCGTTAGTAGGTTGAATACCTATTGTTCTAACTAGAATACGTGCTGCGCCATTCATTGACCAAATTAACGGTTTCATAACGATACCGAAATAATATAATGGTCGGCCGAAGACAAGTGTAAGTCTTTCTGCCTGTTGAATTGCTACCGTTTTTGGTGCTAATTCACCAACTACTACATGGATAAATGTTACAATTAAGAAACTGATCGCTATGGAGAAAGTTGTTGTTAATGCATCTGGTAAGTTAAAGAAGTCTAATACAGGATGTATTAATACTTCAAATGTTGGTTCACCAATCCAACCTAATCCAAGTGATGTTACAGTAATACCAAGCTGACATGCAGATAAATAATAATCTAGTTCTTTGATCATTTTATGTACAATTTTAGCTGATTTACTTCCTTCAGAAATTAATTGTTCAATTCTAGTTATACGCACCTTTACAAGTGCGAATTCAGATCCTACAAATACCATTGTAAATGCAATTAATATAAAGAATACAATAAAGTTTATTATGGTCGAAATTTCCAATTAGTTCCCTATTTCTAGGGATTCACCTCCAAATATTTTGCGGTGACGCTATGGCCACCTTTGTATGATTTTTTTCAATAAGTTTATTTACGGTATACGTTTTCAAAACTAAATCCTTCCCATTTAGCGTCACCTCCCCCGATATTAGCATATTATTTTTAGTGTAGCATATTTTCGCCACAATTTAAATGATATAAGAAAGAATGTAAATGTAGAAATCTACACATACATTCTTTATATAGTCGTCGTTCCAACATGTTGCATGATAAATTTAGAACTAATTTTATTAAAAGCATCAGGTTGATCAATATTACATACGTGACCAGCTTTCTTTATTATTTCTATTGAAAAATTTTCATTCTCTTTAACGAGTCTTTCAACTGGAGGCATAAACAAATAATCTTCTTCCCCCATGATAAAGAGTGTCGGAATATCTCTTGTTGCAACTTGTAAATGTGCTAAATAAGGATTTACAAGCTTCGTTAATTTAACCCATTTGATAAATTGTTTTTGAGACACTTTCTTAGCTTCATTCACAAATCTTAAGCGAGATTCTTCATGAGCTTTCCTAGGCATAATAATGTAAGCAAATAATTTATAAAGCAACATATACGGCACAAAATTCATAATCGTACGGCCGATAGCTAACAAGAATTTAGTCCTTAAATTCACATTAATGATGGCGCCACCTAACACCAATGTCGTAATTCTCTCTGGATATGATTGCGCCATTGTTTGGCCAACTATTGTGCCAAGGCTCATGCCAATAATATGAGTCTTATCTATTTTCAAATGGTCCAATACATCTACAACTTCTTTTGCTAAATGTTCAAACGAATCATTTTTCTTCCATTCTTTATTCGCAGACTTCCCGTGCCCTCTTAAATCCACGAGTAATATATTAAAATGTCTCCTATAATATCTCATTTGTTTAAACCAAATCGAAGAACTACCACCAGCTCCGTGTATCAACGTAACCCATTCTGCGTCATTTGATTTAATAATTGTCTTGTAATATAACATTGTTCACATCTTTCCCTATGTTTACCATTTTCTACATATTATAATAATTTAATTTAATCATATAAAAATTTCCCCAACTTTTCAATTTTAAACATGTTAAATCAGCATCATACTTTTGGCCGAGGAATTAAAGCAATGACTAAAAAAGCTGTCTACAAAGTCACAACTTTGTAGACAGCTTTAAATTTAACACGATATATTGATTATTCTACTTCTTCAGCGATTTCAAGTTGCTCTTTCGTTAATTTCGGTTTAATAACACCATAAATAATTGCTGCAACTAATGCACCGATAACTACTGCTAGTAATGTTTGTAATACATGACCGAAGTCAGTTGCAAATATAACAAAGATACCGCCATGTGGTGCTTGAATTCTTGAACCTAAACCTAAAGCTAAAGCTCCACCAATACCTGAACCAACCATCATTGATGGAATGACACGTAATGGATCTGCTGCTGCAAATGGAATAGCACCTTCTGTAATGAATGATAACCCCATCACATAGTTTGGAATAATAGAACCTTTTTGTGCTTTAGTAAATTTCTTTCTAAATATTAACATCGCTGTTGCTATTGCTATTGGCGGAATCATACCACCGACCATAGCTGCAGTAATTGCTGCAGCGTTTCCTTCAGTTAACGCTGCTGTCGCAAATACATATGCAGCTTTATTAAATGGACCACCCATATCAATTGCCATCATTGCACCAAGTACTAAACCTAATAACATAATATTAGAACCAGATAAGTTATTTAATCCGTCTAATAATAAATTATTTAACCATGCTGTTGGTGGATTTACCACATACACCATAAGTAATCCAGTAAGTGATACTGATAAAATTGGATAAATTAATGTAGGTTTTAAACCTTCAAACATTTGAGGTAAGTTCTTAAATACATATTTGATACCTTCTGTTAAGTAACCTGCAAGGAAACCAGCGATAATACCACCTAAGAACCCTGAACCACCTGCTACTGCTAGCATACCACCGACTAAACCAGATGCAAAACCAGGTTTATCTGCAATACTTCTAGCGATGAAACCTGCTAAAATAGGCACGATTAATTTAAATGCACTTTCACTACCAATCGACCATAAATTAGCTGCAAATTCGTTATATTGTCCGCTCTTTGGATCGAATGAGTTTTCACCAAATAAGAATACGATTGCCATCAAGATACCACCAGATATAACAAGTGGTAACATATTTGAAACACCATTCATTAAGTGTTTATATATCGTCTTAGATACACTTTGTTTTTCATTGCTAGATGCACTACTTTGTTTCGCACCTTTAGCTACGAATGGTTTACGTGACGTGTCTTGTGCCATATTGATTAATTCTTCTGGACGTTTAATACCATCAGCAACCGGAACTTGAATCACGTTTTTACCATCGAAACGATCTGTTTCAACATGCACATCTGCAGCCACAATGATACCAGATGCTTTTTCAATTTCTTCATCAGTTAAGTGATTTTTAATACCACCTGAGCCATTTGTTTCAACTTTAATTGGCACACCCATTTTTTTAGCTTGATTTTTCAACGCATCTGCAGCCATATAAGTATGTGCAATACCTGTAGGACATGCTGTTACAGCTAATACAAGTCCTTTTTCAGAATCCGCTTCTGCATTCGTTACTGCTGCTTCTGAAGATTCATCTGAAGCTTCATCATCATGCTTATTAATGATATTTAATACTTCTTCTTTACTTTTCGCTTGTAATAACTCTGCTCTTACATCTTCATCCATCAAAATGCCTGAAAGTTTAGCAAGGGCATCTAAATGTGTTTGTGCACCACCAGCTGGCGCTGCAATCATAAAGAATAAATGAGCTGGTTGCATGTCTAATGATTGATAATCTACACCTTCAACAGATTTACCAAAAGCAATCGCAGCGGATTGTACAGCATCTGTTTTAGCATGAGGAATCGCAATACCTTCACCAATTCCTGTTGTACTTTGTGACTCTCTTGCATGAATCGCCTGTTTAAAAGTTGCTTCATTGCTTAATTTCCCAGCGCTGTTTAATTGCGCAACTAACTCATCAATGACTTGATCTTTACTTGTTGCAGAAAGATCCATTGCAATAGTTTCCTTCGTTAATAGTTCTGTAATTCTCATTTTAATAACCTCCCTATTTTAAACATGTTTAATGATTACTTTAGAAATTATTTTTTCTATATCTTCTATATTAGCTAAGTCCGCATTAAATGCTGTTGCTGTACCACAGCTTACCGCTAATTGAAATGCTGATTCTATGTCTTTGTCTGCTTCTAATCCTGCTACCATACCAGCAACAGTACTGTCACCTGAACCAACTGTATTCACAACTTGACCACTTGGTACGATAGCTTTTAATCGTGTTTGTTGATCCACATAAATAGCACCTTCTCCACCGAGTGAAACTATGACTGCTTGAGCACCTTCATTTAATAATTGCTCAGCACATTCAATGACTTCTTGATCCGTTTCAATTTGTTTATCAAATATTTCTTCTAATTCATGTTTATTTGGTTTAACAAATTTCGGATTATATGCTAGTACTGATTTCATCAAATCTTTCTCAGCATCCACGATTAAATTCGCACCAGTCTGTTTAAGTATTTCTGCTACTTCTTGATATACTGGATTTTGTAGTGAACTTGGCACACTGCCCGCAATTATAACCGTATCTTCTGATTGCGTATTTTTCATTTTCGTTAAAAATTCTTCGTAGTCATGAGGTTCAATATTTGGCCCCGGTCCATTAATTTCAGTTTCTAAACCAGATTTCAATTTCACATTTATTCTTGTATCATCTTTAACTTCTACAAAGTCTGTTAAGATGTTTGCTTGATTAAGTGCATCTTTAATAAAATCTCCAGGAAATCCACCTATAAAACCTGTCGCTGTGCTTTTGATATCTAATGTTTGAAGTACTCGAGAAACATTAATACCTTTTCCACCAGCAAACTTGTTTGTTTCATGTGCTCTGTTTAATTCACCTACTTCAAATTGATTTGTAAACATTACATAATCAATTGATGGATTAAACGTAACTGTATATATCATTTTAGTCCTCCGTTAATTTTATATTTTTCTTTAAATTGATTTAAATTAGTTAATGTTTGAATCGCTTTGTGAGAAGTTAATATTTCTATTGATTTCTTATATGTCACTTCCGCAAACGATACTTCATTAAATTTAGAATGATCTAACAAGACATATACTTGAGATGCTAAATGAATAGCCTTTTCTTTCATTTCAGATTCGTACGGGTCTGGTGTCGTTAACCCATAGTTCAAATCAATGCCATTCATACCAATAAAAGCTTTGTCAAAACGATATCTTTCAAGGGATTTAACTGCATTGACGCCTATATTCGCAAATGTCGTTGCCTTTACTTCTCCACCTGTCATATAAACCGAAATTCCTTTTTCTAATAACGGTCTTACATGTGTTAAACCATTTGTTACAACGATAATATCTTGTTGTGTAATAAATGGAATCATTTCTAAAGTAGTTGTCCCAGCATCTAAATATATCGTATCTCCGTCTGAAATTTGACTGACAGCTAATCGTGCAATCTCTTGTTTTTCATCTTGATGTCGCGATTCTTTATCTGTCATATTACGCTCTTCATGGCGCTTTGCAATTTGAGTTGCACCACCATGAACTCTTTTGAGCAAACCTCTTTCTTCAAGTTGAGATAAATCTCTCCTAATTGTTGATGTACTTGAATTCGTCAAATTAATAAGTTCTTGTAGAGATACTGTTTCCCGTAAATTAATCTCTTCTAATATTAATTGGTGTCTTTCAGTCGTTAACATACAATCTCCCCTATTCCTCTACATAATAAAACGTTTTCATTTTAATGTCAATCACTTTCATTCACTTTCAACCAAAATCAACCAAAAATTTTTAGTTGTTTTATAAGTGCAATCATTTTATACAGTAAAAGATTACTGTTATACTTTTCTAGTATAATTTTAGGAGGTAAATCATGAATAATTTAAAAGAAAAGCTTTTTAACCTAATTGAAAAGAAAGAAAGTGACATGATTGATATTAGAAGGCATTTGCACCAACACCCAGAACTCTCATTTGAAGAAGCGCAAACTGCTGAATATATTAAATCATTTTACGAAGGCAAAGATGTTAAAGTAACACAACCTTTAGAAAAAGAACATGCTATTATTGTAGAAATTAAAGGTGGTCAAGAAGGTAGAACGATTGGTTTAAGAGCTGACTTTGATGCTTTACCTATAACTGAAGAAACAGATGTTCCTTTCAAATCACAAAATGAAGGTGTTATGCATGCTTGTGGCCATGATGCTCACACTGCTTATTTAATGGGACTTGCAGATGCACTTATTGAAATTAAAGAAGAATTACCTGGCACAGTTAAAATCATTCATCAGCATGCTGAGGAGAAACCTCCTGGTGGTGCTAAAGCACTTGTAGAATCTGGTGCACTTGATGATTTAGATGAAGTTTATGGTATCCATATCGTTCCAGTAGCTGGACCTGAATTTATTGGTTACAATAAAGGACCATCATTCTCAGGAAGTTCAACATTCAAATTGACGATTAATGGTTTAGGCGGACATGCAGCAAGTCCACACAAAACACATGATGCATTAGTTGCTGGGACAAACTTTGTAAATGCTATTCAAACGATTGTATCAAGACGTATAGATCCATTAGATATGGGTGTCGTTACGATTGGCGCATTCGAAGCACCAGGTGGATACAACGTTATTCAAGATAGCGTTACAATCAAAGGTACTGCTAGATATTTAAACCCTGAATTAGAAGAAACAATGTATCAAGAAATCAAAAAAATTGCAGATAGTGTTGCAGTTGGATTCGATATTGAATATGACTTAGATTATCAATTTGGTTATCCTGTACTTTACAACCATCCAGAACAAACTGATAAAGTAGCAGAAATATTATCAAATAGTAAAGGCGACTATTTCCAACAGTTAGTTGAAATACCTCAAGTTACAGGATCAGAAGACTTCGCCTACTATCTACAAAAAATTCCTGGTTCATTCTACATTGTAGGCAGTAAACCAGAAGGCGTAACAGAACCATATATGAATCACCACCCTAAATTTGATGTGAATGAAGATTGCTTGCAAGTAGCAGCAAAGTCTTTAGCAGAAATTACATTAAATAGATTAGAAAAATAAATATTAATATAAAAAACGAGGCTGGAACCTGTATATAGGTTCCAGCCTCATCTTTATATCATTATCATACTATAATATATCTTCACCACGTGATGCGACATAAATATCGAACCACTCTTGATCTGTTAATTGTAATTTTGTAGCATTTACAGCTTCGTCGACTCTTTCTATCTTACTTGAGCCTACAATTGGCATCACTTTTGAAGGTAATCTGAGTAACCAACTGTAAATGACCGTGCTTACTGATACGTTATATTTTTCTGCTAATGGTTGTATAACTGCCATAATGCGTCTTGCTTTTTCATCAGTTTGATCAAATAATTTACCGCCAGCTAATGGACTCCATGCCATTACTTTAACATCATGTTGCAACATTCTATTTAATGTACAATCTTCAATATTTTCAAGTTGATATGGTGATACTTCAACTTGATTTACTGAGATATGCGACATTTCTTTCTTCAAACTTTCATTTAATAATTCATATTGATTGCATTTAAAGTTTGAAACACCGAACGCTTTTATTTTTCCTTGTTCAACTAAATGCATCACTGCACGCGTCATTTCATCTGAATCCATTAATGGAGATGGACGATGAATCAGTAGTGTATCGATGTAATCTGTCTTAAGATTTAAAAGCGATTTATCAACTGATTCAATAATATGATCATAACTTTGATCATATCGATGACCAGTATTTTTAGCGATTTGATCATTCGGTAAAATAATACCGCATTTTGTGACGATTTCAATTTTCTCTCTTAAATTAGGTGTTAATGCTAATGCATCACCAAATAATGATTCACATGTATAATTACCATATATATCAGCATGATCCATTGTAGTAATGCCTCTATCAACAATTTCATGTATAAAATCATTTAATTGTTGATTGTTATAACCCCATTCATTCAATCTCCAAAAACCATGTACAATTCTAGAATAACTAACATGTTTATTTATACGAATTCTTTCCATCCCATCATCTCCTAAGAAAAATTCAACATATCTAACTTGTTGCGAATACTTGCTTTATCTATAGATTCACCTATTATGACAATTGTTAAAGGCATATTCATTATTTCTGGTTCATATTGAGGTACCCCAAATGCATATTGAAATAAATAAGTTTGCTCTGGCTCTTCTCTAAATTTCAGAAATCCTTTAATTCTAAGAATCGAATCAGGTAATTGTCTTAAGAAATTCATTAATAGTTCCATTTCTATCGGACCACTAAATGTATAATTTATGGATTGAACACCATGATGATGACTATGTTTAGCTTGAAGTGACAAAACTTCATTTACAGGTATTTCAACACCATCAATATTTGAAAACTGCGTAAAGTGTATCACTGGTTGATGTTTGATTGTTTGTAATGACGTTTCTAATGATGCTTTTTCTTCAGCAGATAATTCATCAGACTTATTAATAATAATCAAATGAGAATATAACATTTGTTCTTCCATTAATTGTTTCGTCTGAACGGTATATCTCGATCTTTCTAGATATCTTTTCCCGTCCATTACACCAATAATTGTTGGCATTTCAACTTTATCTATTAATGTAGGGTTTTGACATGCATCCACTACTTCTACAGGATGCGCAATACCAGTAGCTTCAATTAATACAAGATCAGGCTGGTCTTTATGATATAAATTATGTAATACAACTTCAATATCATCTTTCAATGAGCAGCATATACAACCATTTAATAAACTTTGAGTAGAGACATCATCACCTAACAGATTGCTATCAACATCAAAAGAACCAAATTCATTCATAATGATTGCGACCTTTTGACCAGATTCCTTTGCCTTCATGATGAGTCTTTGAAGTAATGTTGTTTTACCACTACCTAAAAAACCTGTCAAAATTGTTACTGCCATTTTATTTTTATTCTTCATACTTTGACTCATATTCAAACCACCTTTCTGTAATTATATGATATAAGTTCAGAAACTACAAAGACTTAAAGTTCATCCTATAACTTATACTTTAAATATTCATAAATTACACATCACTAAAATATTTACAAAATAAAAATATTCATTATATAATGAATTAGGAGATTTCAAAAAAAATAATGAACCATTGCATTTGTAGTTTGGGGGAAAGATTATGCCGGATAAATTAGATATCCAAAACCAATTGTGTTTTAATTTGTATAATGCGCAACGACAAGTTAACCGTTATTATTCAAACAAAATTTTCAAGACGTACAATATTACATATCCACAATATTTAGTATTAACGATTTTATGGGAAACCGCACCGGTCAATGTCAAAAAGCTTGTAACAGACTTAGCCCTAGATACAGGTACTGTATCCCCTTTATTAAAAAGAATGGAAAATTTAGATTTAATCAAACGTGTACGTTCTGAATTAGATCAAAGAGAAGTGTTTGTTCATCTAACAGAAAAAAGTGAACAAATGAAACCACATTTACACCAAGCTTCACATTTAATTCAAGATGTATCAGAGTTAAATGATGAAGAAACTAATCAATTAAACAACTTATTACAAAAATTGATCAATAATGTAGATAAAATCAATCAAGAAAAATAATACAGCAAGCATCTATCATCTTGCTCAAAATAAATAAGCATATCACGTAACTGAATGCTCAGTTTAAAGTGATATGCTTATTTTTTATCTAGTATTTATTCTAATTGCTCATTATATTGAATGACTTTATATAAATAACCTTGTTCTTTAATGAGTTGTGTATAATTACCTTGCTCTATAATATGTCCTTCATTCATGACGATTATATGATTGAAGTTTTGTAAATATTTCAAGTTATGCGTCACAATCACAATTGTATCATCTTTATTTAATAAGAGATTCATAACATTTTCTTCATTTTTTTCATCTAATGAAGCTGTTGGTTCATCAAGCAACCATATTTGAGCTTTTCTTAACAATAATCTTGCTAATGATAAACGTTGACGTTCCCCACCTGAAATGTTATCAGCATTTTTAGTTAGCTGCTGATCTAAGTTTAAATGATTTAAATTTACGGCAGCAAGAACGTTTGTCATAAGCTCATCTTCTACTTCAATTAATAAGTTCTCTCTTACTGTGCCTTCGAAATAATGATTATGTTGCAACATTGTATTGATTTCATTCACATAATCTTCTTGAATCACATGAGACAACTGTTCTTTTTTATAGGATAAAGTACCATCATTCACACTGTATAATCCCATTAATATATTGAGCATCGTTGTCTTACCTGAACCTGAAGGACCTATAATTGCTACATGATCTCCTTCATTTATTTCAAAGTTAATTTGAGATAACGTTTCTCTTTCTTGAAAATCATATTTAAACATTACATTCTCTGCTTTATACAATGCATGATTTTGAACTGAACGTTCTTGAGGCATCTCAAATGATTGATTGATGACCTCTTCTATATTTTTAAGGCTTCGCTCTGTATCCGCTTTGTAAAATGCAACATTAGTCATCGGGATAGCTTGTTCAAATAGCGTAATTGTTATCATTAATATACTCGCAAAGAATACAGCGTTTAATACACCATCTTGTATTTGCCAAATACATAAAATAGTCATACACCAAATACTTACCATCGACGATAAATTCAGCATAAAGTCATAAGAACTTAAAAATTTCTGTTCTTTATATTTTTTATCTTCATATTGATATTGTTTATTTAACACTTTCTCTTTAAATGCACGATATTGTTGGAATCTTTTTAATTCTGAACGTCCTTTTTCAAAATCAAAGTATTCAGCAACATATGCTTCTTCACTTTGTTGAACAGCTTCAGCCAAACTTTCAGCTCTTTTAGCTGATAAATAAGGGATGATGATGACTGACATCAACATTGAAAGTCCTATAATCGCACCGGCATATATATTGAAATTAATCATCACGAGTATTGTTATAAATGTCGTTATGATAATAACAATTGGTGGATAATAAACTCTTAGTAAAATATTTTGTAATCGTTCAACGTGGTTTACCATTTGCGTTAATAAATCACTCGAACGGTATCTTCTAAATACGTTTGGAACTATTGGAATGAGTTGATTAAACAGGTTAACACGTATATCCCTCAACATTGTAAATGTAGAACGATGCGAATATAATCTTTCGAAATATCTAGTTATTGCACGAACAAAACCAAATAACTTAATAGATACAATTAAAATCATTAATGCATATAAAGGTGTTCCAAGCGCACTTTTAGATATCATATATCCACTTAAAGCAAACATTCCAAGTGCAGTTAACATGCCAAATACGCCTATTACAATAGAAAGATAGAAGTCTTTATCAAATTTAATTTTTAATTTTTTCATGACGTAGCACCACCTTTTTGAGATGCGTCATATGATTGAACGGTTCCATTATGAATTTCTATATAATCAGTGGCATATCTCAACACTTCTTTTCGATGTGCGATTGTGAGAATAGTCTTTTGATGCGCAAATTGGTTAACAGTTTGCACGATAAGTTGTTCTGTTTCAATGTCTAATCCAGTTGTTGGTTCATCAAAAATAACCACATCAGGATCAAGTAATAGTAATCTGGCTAGTTCTATTCTTCTCATTTCTCCACCAGACAGCATTTCATAACCATCACCTATCATCGTATGCATACCTTTAGATAATTGTTTTACTTTTTCAAATAAGCCAACTTCAGTTAACACTTCGTTAACACGATTTTCATCATAATTTTGGAACATCGTGACATTTTCATACAAAGATGCGCTGAAAATATAAGGTCTTTGGGATAAATACCCCATTTTTAATGTTTTTTTATAAATAATCTTACCTTCATTGGGATTCAATTCATTTAACATAAGTTTAATTAATGTCGATTTACCAGCACCACTCGGTCCAATAATTGCTGTATGATGATTTTCTTTTATACTTAAATTGATTTGATCAAATGAAAAATCTTTACGTTCTGGGTATGTGAATGATACATGATCAAATTGAATGATATCTTCATCATTCATATTTGAGTCAATATGAATGTTTGAAGCTTGTATAGATTCTTCATTACTCATTTCTTCAATCAATTCAATATAACCTTCACTTTGTTTACCCGTATGGAAAGCTTGTCCTAGGTCTTTAATCGCATTATAAAATTCTGGTGCTAATAATAAAGTAATGATGGCAACTACAAAAGATACATCGTGAAATACGATTAATCTCAAGCCTACTTCAAGTGCCACAATACCTATTCCAAGCATTGAGATAAATTCCAACATTAAGCCTGATAAGAAGGCACTTTTCAAAATTTCCATTGTTAAATCTCTAAATGACGTACTTGATTTATAGATTTTTTCAGTCGTTTGATGTGTTCGATTGAATAGTTTTAACGATACCAGACCTTTTGTTAAATCTATAAATTCTGCTGCAAATTGATCTAAAGATTGCATTTGGTCTTTCGCTTTATCACGAGTTCTTAGTCCAAAGACAATATAGAACAGTGGAATAAATGGCGCTGTAATCATCATAATTAAAGCAGCTGGCCAATGAATAAAGAGTAATGTAATGATAATCGTTACTGGGATAATGGTTGATTTGAAGACTTGAGGCAAATAAGATTCATAAAAAGGATGTATACCCTCAACCACTTCAGTAATCATTGTTATTTTAGTTCTATCTGTTTCATTATTTATCAATTGATGTCTAACATCTCTTTTAACTTTATAAGAAAGTTTTTGTCCTGATAATTGATTAAGGTAGTTAAAGCATGCTCTTAAAAGCAATACAATGAGCAAGATTGCTAGCCATAAATAAAGTTGTTGACCATTTGATTTTACGACGAGCATTTGGTTAATAATTTTTCCTAAATATATATTTTGAAATACGACTGTTAAACTTAATAAAAACGAAGCAAGAAACATAAATATTTGCAACGTTTTATAATGCATACTATACTTTGTTAAATCTTTCACAATCTCACCACCTTGTTCCATTATAACGCCTTTATGAAAAAAATAAACTAAAATGTATTATTAAATATTAGCATATTACATTGTAATATTTGGTACAATGATGATACGGTGATTGTCTCTAGATAACCACAGACTTTCATAAAAATAGAGGAGCAAAGCTATGTTTATATTAGAATTAATAAAAGCCATTATATTAGGTATTGTTGAAGGTTTAACAGAATTCGCACCTGTTTCATCTACAGGACATCAAATTTTAGTAGATGATATGTGGTTAAAGTCTAAAGCCTTTCTTGGAAGCGAATCAGCATTCACATTTAAAGTTGTGATCCAATTAGGTTCGATCCTTGCAGCAGCATGGATATTTAGAAATCGATATTTTGAAATGTTACATATTAAACAAAACGAACAGAAAAAAAGAAAATTAAAATTGTCACATATTATTGTCGGGCTTGTACCAGCTGGTATTCTTGGACTATTATTTGATGACTTTATTGAAGAACATTTATTTAGTGTTCCAACTGTATTAATAGGTTTATTACTTGGTGCTATATATATGATTGGTGCGGATATGTATTCTAAACGCGTCACAAATCCACACAAAGTAGATGATATGAACTATCCAAAAGCATTTGTAATTGGTCTATCTCAAGCAATTGCATTATGGCCAGGATTTAGTCGTTCAGGTTCAACCATTTCGACAGGGGTCTTCTTAAAGTTAGATCATAAAGCTGCTTCTGACTTTACGTTTATTATGGCAGTACCCATTATGTTTGCAGCAAGTGCAAAAGCATTACTTGGAAATCTACAATTTATAACGTTGGATCAAATACCTTTCTATATTGTAGGGTTTATCGCATCATTTATATTTGGACTTATTTCTATTAAATTATTCTTAAAACTCATTAATAGAGTGAAATTAATACCTTTTGCGATTTATCGTATTATTTTAGTTATTATAATTGCCATTGCCTATTTCGGTTTTGGAATTGGTCAGAATATCGGCTAACGCATCGTATGAATCGTTTGAAGATTATGATATAGGGTATTGAAATAAGATATATTATAAGAAATGACTACGGAGGAATGACTCATGAATGATAAAGTTAAATTAATTGTTAACACATTACCACTTGTATTAGTTCCATTAATTAGAGAACGCAAAAAAATAAAAGAACATCCAGATGTTAAACATGTAACTGAAACGACTGTTGATTTTTCACATAAAGTAAAGGATAAAACAATCGAAACGAAAGATAAAGTTGCAGAAAAAACACAACCTGTAAAATCATATGTTGTTCAAAAGAAACGTTTATATGAATATAACAAACAAATGAAACAACCTTTTAAAGAAGAACAAAAAGAAGCAAAACAACAACAAAAAGAAATTGATCATTTAGATAAAAAACTTCAAAAAAATATCGATGCTCGTAATAAAGAAGAAGAAAAAGTACAAAAAGAAAATAAAAAAGCGCGTATTAAAGAATTGACTCATTACCAAAAAGTTGAAGAACAACAAGCTAAAAAAGGTGAAAAACTTCAAAAAGAAAACGAAAAAGATGTGACGAAGTTAGATAAAAAGTTACAAAGTAATATCGAAGCGCGTGAACAAGAAGAACAAAAATTAGAGCAACAAAACAAAGAAGAACGTATTAAAGAAATAAAGAAATATGAGGGACATCAAATGAACACAGCAACTACACAAAGCAGTAATGCAAAATCAATCAACGACGTAAGCTCTAAACAAGCAAAACCAAATATTCAAGAATTAGTCAATGAAAGAGTTAGAAATGAGAAAGAGGAAAAATCTAGTCATCTTCTATTTAATCAACATAAATCGTCTATGTCTCAACATATCAGCCAATTTCCATATGATGAACATACGACTGAACACCAAAAATCTAAGAAAAGATTTCGTCGCAATAAATGATTAACAGAATTATTATAGATGGAGATGCTTGTCCAGTTACGGATGATATCATTCGCTTAACTCAACATACAAGCATCTCTGTTCTTATTATTAGAAGTGTTAACCATTTTTCACTAACGGAATATCCCGATTATGTTTCAACAATATATGTTGATCATGGTGCAGATAGTGCAGACTTTAGAATTGTCAAATTGACGCAACCAGATGATATAGTTGTGACGCAAGATTATGGACTAGCGAGTCTTTTATTAAATAAAGCCCTTCATGTTATCCACCATAAAGGGTACGAGTATACTACTCAAAATATTGAACAACTGTTAACGCAAAGACATATTTCTGCTCAAGTACGTCAACAAGGTGGAAGAACGAAAGGACCTAAAAAACTCACACAAGAAGACCATAAAGTTTTTTCAGAATTCCTATCAAAATTAATAAAAAAACATTCTGGACAATGATAATCGTCCAGAATGTTATTATTCTATCATTTGTTTTTTAGCTTTTTCTAAATTAACTTTATCTGTTTCTTTCATTTGTTCTAATTCTAAACGCATCTTATCTGTTTCTAATAAGTAGTTCTCATGCTTTAATTTTTCAAGCTCTAATTCATCTTTAACACGTTGGGATTTAATTTTTTCTATTCTAACCGTTTTACTTTGATGGTTTTTTATGAGCCCGGCTACTGATGAAATAAGTACAATAAGCACGACCATTAAAAATATATTCACAGTTATACCCCCTTCTTAAATAAATAGAAGTATCTTTTAAAGTTATTATACTACATATGCGAGAGGAGTAATATATATGAAGAAAATTGCTGTTTTTTGTGGCGCAAGTAAAGGAAATGACCCAATTTATACAGAACAAGCTTATGCGTTAGGTAAATATTTAGCCGAAAATAAATATGAGTTAGTATATGGTGCCGGATCAACTGGCATGATGGGAGCAGTAGCCAATGGTGTCATTGACCATGATGGTATTGCTATTGGCGTAATGCCGAGATTTTTAGGAGAACGTGAAATCGCTCATGAAAATTTAACAGAATATCATGTTGTCGAAACAATGCATGAAAGAAAACAAATGATGTCTGATATGGCTGATGCATTCATTATGTTACCTGGTGGTGCTGGTTCTTTAGAGGAATTCTTTGAAATTTATACTTGGTCTCAAATAGGACTACATCACAAACCAATTGCCGCATTAAATACTAAACAGTTTTTCAATCCATTAAGTTCAATGATTGATCATTTAATATCGACTGAATTTATCAGTTCAGATTATAAAAATTTAGCGATTATTAAAGAAAATGTCGATGATTTATTTAGTGCTATGAAAATGGCACAACCCGTTAAACTTCGTGATTATCAAAAATAGTTAAAAAATTTTTTTCATCATAAACGTTAATATCATTTAATGTAAAGAGGGCTGTCGTGACACCGACACCTTCTTTTTTATTTCCCGTAAATGTACCATCGTATATAACAGTACTACCACATGATGGACTATCACTTTTCAGAATAACTGTATTAGCATTTAAATCTTTAATAATAGAGAGTGCACGTTTAGCGCCTTCTTTAAATTGTATTGTGACATCACGACCTTTAACAGTCATGACCTTTGCTTGATCATTCCACACATCATAACCATCTCCTCCGATGATTTCTGCTGGTTCTCTTGGAACTTGTAAGCCACCTAATATTTCAGGACAAATACTAATTGCTTTCTTCTCATCTATTAAATTCTTATAGAATAAATCTAACTTATGGTTACCATCATATCTTACTTTTTCTCCAACTAAACATGCACTAATAACAATCATATCATCTACTCCTTACAATACTTTATGATATAAAACATGTGCTGCTAAATCATCATCATGTATGACTTTTGGATGCAAGAAATTCCTAATATGGTTCATTTCTAATTTTTCCATAACTCTTCTGGAAGGTTTATTAATTTCCGACGTAAAACTATACACTTCATCGATACCTTTTGATTTAGCGTATGTTAATACCGCTTCTGCCGCTTCTGTCGCTAACCCATTACCCCATACATCCTTATCCATTCGCCAACCTATTTCATAAAAAGGTAATTCTGGGAAACTTAATTCGCTACCTTCTGGAATATAATTCAAACCTACCATACCAATAAAGCTTTTTGTTTCTTTTAATTCCACAGCAAATAAACCAATTTCCTGTTGATCGATGACTGATTTCATTTGGTCAATCATATTTTCAGTCGCACGATAGCTCAATATATCTGGAAAGTATCTTCTTACTTCAGGACTTGCATTCATACTTTGAAATAATGCAACATCCTCGTCTTTCCAATTTCTAAGTATTAAACGTTTTGTTTCAATGTAATGTTTCATTTTATTCACCCAACCTTTATCATATTCAAAAAAGGATGTACTAATATTTTAGCACATCCTTCAAAAAATTATGATCTTACTGAACTCCTAATGTGAAATCTCTTCCCAGTTGGGCCTTCTATACTAAACATACCGCCTCTTCCATCAACAACATCGACTTCTAAATTCGTATGTTTCCAATATTCATATTGCTTATTATTCATATAGAACGGGACACCTTCAATTTCACCTAATTTCACATCTACATCTCCAATAATTAATGTTCCTTCAACAAATAACATTGGAGAGCTACCATCACAACATCCACCTGATTGATGAAAAATAAGATTTTCACCATGTGTTTTTTTTAATTCTCTAATGAGTGATTTGGCTTTTTCAGTAGCAGTGACTTGTTCAGTCATTTAGAACAGTCCTGCAGGCTTCTCGTCATAACTCACGAGTAAGTTTTTAGTTTGTTGATAATGTTCTAACATCATCTTATGGTTCTCACGGCCAATACCACTCATTTTGTAACCACCGAAAGCAGCGTGAGCTGGATAAGTATGGTAGTTATTCACCCATACACGACCTGCTTGGATACCTCTACCAAAGCGATAAGCTTTATTTTGGTTTCTAGTCCAAATACCTGCACCTAAACCATACAAAGTGTCATTCGCCATTTCTAAAGCTTCTTCATCATCTTTAAATGTCGCTAATGATAATACTGGTCCAAAAATTTCTTCTTGGAATATTCTCATATTTTGTGTGCCTTTAAATATTGTTGGTTCAATATAGAAACCATTTTCTAATTCTCCAGCTTCTTCTCTTACATTACCACCAACTAATACTTCTGCACCTTCTTGTTTACCAATATCTAAATAACTTTTAATTTTTTCAGCTTGTTCTTGTGACGTTTGTGCACCCAGCATTGTTTCTGGATCTAGAGGATTACCTGTCTTAATTTGTTTTACACGCTCGATACATTTTTCGATAAATTTATCATAAATATCTTCATGTACCAATGCTCTTGATGGACATGTACATACTTCACCTTGGTTAAGTGCGAACATCACTAATCCTTCAACAGCTTTATCTAAGAAGTCATCATCTTCATCCATAATATCTTTGAAGAAGATATTTGGTGATTTACCACCTAATTCAAGTGTTACTGGAATTAGGTTTTGACTCGCATTTTGCATGATGATACGACCAGTAGTAGTTTCACCCGTAAATGCAACTTTATTAATATTTTCATGTGTCGCTAAAGCTTGTCCTGCTTCCGCACCAAAACCATTTACAACATTAATCAAGCCTTCTGGTAATAAGTCTTGAATCAGTTCAATAAAATGTAAAATTGAAACAGGTGTTTGTTCTGCTGGTTTAAGTACAACAGCATTACCTGTAACGATTGCTGGCGCTAACTTCCAAGTAGCCATTAATAATGGGAAATTCCATGGAATAATTTGACCAACTACTCCAATAGGTTCCTTAAAGTGATACGCTACTGTATTGTCGTCAATTTGAGAGATTGCCCCTTCTTCTGCTCTGACAACTCCAGCAAAGTATCTAAAATGATCTACAACTAATGGTAAATCAGCTGCTAGACATTCTCTAATAGGTTTACCATTATCAAATGTTTCAATAACTGCTAATTCTTCTAAATTTTCTTCAATACGATCTGCTATATCTAAGAGTAATTGCGAATGTTCAGCTGGCGACTTTTTCGCCCACTCAACTTGTGCTTTATGTGCTGCTTTAACTGCTTCATCTATATCTTCTTTTGTAGAACGAGGAATTTTTGCATATATTTCACCAGTTACTGGCGATCCATTATCAAAGAATTCACCATTTTTAGGATCCACCCATTTACCACCGATAAAGTTCTGATACTTGTCTTTAACTTTGTATTTTGCATTTGCTGCAGTTGGATATTCAAAAGCCATATTAAAACGCCTCCCTTAAATTGATTACAGTTTAATTTTAATCTACGGAAACGCTTACATCAACTAAAATGCATTTTACATTATTAATAAAAATTCAAATAAAAAGTTACAAATAACTATATATAAATAGCGTCTGGAGCATAATCATATGCCCAGACGCTTTAATGTCGTTATATGAAATTTATTGAGATGCTGCTAACTGTCAAAATTCCGAATTGTGGTAATTAGAATGCGCTAACTTCCATTATTCTGAATTTTGGTAGTTAGAATGCTGTAACTTCCATTATTCCGAATTGTGGTAGTTAGGTGGGCTCTCTCTTACGGACATTTCTCAGAATTCTGTCCCTAACGACACCCGTTATTGTACATTTAATGTGGTTTTAGCTATCACATTGCCGCCTGATAAGACTTCAACTTCTACTTCGTTGTCTGCTTCGTTTGCTATTTTGGATTTAAAATACCAATCTGTTACACCGTTTTTAATTTTTGGTGATACTGAACTTGAAACTCCTGGTGCTTGTCCGTCAAACATACCTACTTCTTGTCCGTCTTTATTTTTGATAGATAACTGGAATTTATGATTTACTAATTTTGATTCATCGACATGGACTGTTATTTGAAATTTCTCTTGTTTCTGTACAGATGATGGCATTTCAAATGTACCTTGGTCACTGTTAGATGTTTGATCATTATTTTGTTGCTTTGAACTAGACGTCGCTGATTGTTCAGCTTTATTATTTTTACTTTCTGAGTTTGCACCATAACTTCCGGATGCATAAGTTGAGGAATCATACCATTTATAGCCTTGTTTAGGTGTTCCCCAAGGTTCTTTTTCATTTTCTCTACTATTCTCAGGTTGTTCAAAATTCAATAAATTAGTCTTATCATCAAGGTGAACATTCATGGTTGATAAATCTTGTTGGTCATCTTTTTTATTTAACCAATCTACAATTTGCATAATCATTTTTTGGTTATCTTCTTCTTTAAATCCATCATAAGTCTTTTTAGTTTCTCCGTTGTCTTCACGTTTATACTTTGGTGACTTGTCTTCTACCATTGAAGAATCGCCTATAAATGCGCCTTTACCTTTAGAAACTTTACTCACAGCAATATATGGACCTTCATTGCGGCCACCACCATTGTATATGCCTTGGTCTACAGCATGATTCCATGCATCATCTTTTGATAATTTAGGAACAAAAGCGACACCTTTTGCTTTATCAGGATCTGTAATGGCGATTGTTGAACCGGCATGCATCGATACTGCTTTAACACCTTTAGTAATTCCAAAGCTATCTTTTTCATCTGCTAAATCATCTACTTTAATGTTACCTAATGCATTGTATCTAAATCTTAAGCCAAACACTTCGTTTAAGAAATCTCTACTTTGAATATCTTTCATCTTATCTGAGGAGCTTTCTTCAGCGTTCATACCTTTTGTAGGATTATCAAAAGCACCTCTTCTATAACCGTTCATCACTTCTGAAGAATCATATCGATTAAAGTTTCTATCGGCATTATAATGATCACTAATCATTAATATACTTCCACCAGACTTCACATATTGCTCTATAGCATCTTGTTCACTCGCTTTAAGTGGATTATTAGCCTCTGGAATAACAACGACTTCATAATCTTTCATCTTGTCATAATCTAATAATTGGTTATATCCTAAATCTGTTACTTCATAGTTTTCTTTCGTTAATGCATCAGCAAAATCAGAAAAGCCACCATTAATGACCCAATCTGCACTGCCTGCTGTTTGACCATGTGCACTATCAAATAAGACTTTCCCTTTAATGTCATCACTTTTAGGTGATAATACAATTTTTCCATCTTTGCCTTCTTTCTCAGTTACGTCATTTGAACAACCCGCAATAACAAAGACAATCAATGTAATTAAACTCAATATCGACAGTTTAGGCCTCATTATATTTCTCCTTATGTATAAAATATGGAGCGAGTGAGAAATCTTTTATACTTAAAAGATTTCATCATCCCGCTCCGTTATGTGTACTATGCTTTTCTAATATATGTTAGCAGTTTAATTGTTACAGGATCAGTATCATAATTTTTAAAGCCTCTAGGAACTTCAATCGTTGCATCAATCAAATCATTAACTTCGTTAAAACGATATGTGACTTGATTAATATTAGATTTGCGATTAAAAATTACTGCTTCTGATGGCCAACTTCTAACCTCACCTGTTGTTGATTGTAATGTTCGACCTGTGATTGTTTCGATTTCATGACCTAATTCTAATAATGTCATTTTTCCGCCTTCAATCAGAACAAATTCTTTTTCGTGCACGATGACATCCCTCTTTTCAAATAATCCTTTGTTGTTTATTCCCTAATACAATTCAATCTAAACTCGACCTATAAATCTAATTTAAATGATTTTACTTTATCAGTTGCATCATCAAATGTAGCAGTTTTACTTACGCCACCGTGTATATTGAAAGTAGCACGGTTATTTTTAAGCGCTTCATAGGCTTTTTGAGAAATTGGAATAGATTTTAAACTTTTTGTCTTTTCACCTGGCTGATATTCATCTGTATTTTCTTTAGACTTTTTCATGTACTTTTCATTGTGAGAGTCTGGTATAAATGATGCATAATCAGATCGTTGTTTATGACTGCCATCTTGAATAGACGCCGTATTATCATAGTATAACTTATGATTAGAAGTATTTTCAGTTAATACTTCATACATCACGACATAACCATTTTTCGCACCATTAAAAAGTAAGACCTGTCCTTCAGGCATGTTATGCACTTGGAAAATTTGCAAATGATCAATATTGACTTTCATGCCACTGTCTTCAAATTGAAAATGTTTATCTTTAAGATCATGAATGAGTTCAACATCTCCATTTGTTGACGTTCGAATTGTATTAGGAAATGGCTTTTTTGCTGAGTCCTCTTTACTTTCAACACTTGAAGTTTCTTTTTTGTCTGAAGAATCTTCTTTACTACTTTTAGATTCTTCTGTATCTGATTGGTTGCTTTTCACTTCATCTTCAAGTTTTTTTAATTGTTCTTCTTTATCTTTAATACTTTCTTTTAACTTTTCATTTTCTTTTTCTAAAGACTTTTTATCTTTTTGATAATCTTTAGTCGATTTCTCTAAAGATTTAATTTCTTGTTCTAGATTTTTCTGTTCATCATCATTGCCACACGCTGCTAGAATAATTGATGAGCTCACCATAAGTAAAAGTGCCTTCTTCATAGGTGTCGCCTCCTATATATAGTCTTAAACAGTTTACCACACAACATGTAAGCTATCTATTGAAAACAAACTATATGCTGTTACCGAGAACAATCATTTCATCATAATTAACAGATTCTCTTAGTTTGATTGCCATTGAACGACTTACTTTACCTTCTTCTGTTAACTGATTAATCATTTCTCTTTGAATTCTTAATGCGTAAATTTCCATTTCTGTATATACAGCAGTGTGATTGCCTTTGAAGTAATCAGGCGTTAATCTTTCAACTTTGTTCAAGTAAGAATCACATACGATGCTAATTTCAAATTCGTTATTGTCATTCATTTCTTCAGTTAATCTTTTAACAACATTGAAATGCACTTCTTTACTTATAAATCTCATCTCTTTAATGTTACTTTCAATTGAAAGTGAACTTGTAGCACTGATAAATGTTTTGATTTTTCTACGTCTAATAAACAATTTCAACATTAACTTCGCTTTTGTATATAAAGAAGCATTTTTAAATGTTGATGAACGTTCTGTAATTTGTCTGTAGTTATCAAATGTACTTTGAGATATTTTATTTTCTTTAATGAGTTTATCCAACGTATTGAATTCTGTATCAATCGCAATGCGTTGCATACGTTCTAACTCTTTAATATCTTCATCTTTTTCTTCATTTTCTCTTAAGAATGATAATTGCATATGATAACTGCGTGTGATTTTACCGTAAATATAGCTTATTTCTTTACTGTAAAATTCTTGTAGATTTTCTAATGCACTTTCAATTAATAAAATTTTCGCTTCGTTAAATGTTAGTAAACTTTGATCTTTCGGTTTAGCTTTTGGTGTAACGAGCGGTAATATTAATTGTGCGAATACAAGACTGATTAAAATAACACCTGTTGCGATAAACAATAGATGATCACGATAAATAAAATCAGTGTGTTCTGATAATTTAAATGGCAACATCAATGCGATTGCTAATGAAATGGTACCGTGAACACCACAAACCGTCATAATAAACGCATATTTAAAGCGATTTGGTTTATCTATTTCTGATTCTGGCGCAATATCTTTACCGGTATTTAACATTTTTGAAAATCGACTTTCTGGTAAATAGAAGTATGGATATGAAATAAGCACCCAAATATATCTAAATAGATACACTAATGCAGCTACAAATAATGTAATACCTATAACATGCATAATTTCATGTTGTGGTTCTTCTAATATATTAATCATGACTTCAGGTATTAAGAAACCTAATAAAATAAATACAAAACCGTTTAATAAATAACTCAGTAAATCCCAAGTATGATTATATGTTACTTGCTCTTTCGTCGTTGCTTGAGCAATTCTGTCTTTTTCAACACCGTGAATTAAACCAGCAACAACTGCAGCAATAATACCTGATGAATGGAATGTTTCAGCAATAATATAAACTAAAAATGGTGTAATAACCTGGATGAACGTAAGCATATTACCGTTGTTAATTCCATTTCGTGTTAAATAAACACGTAACTGTACAACACCATAACCAATGATAAGACCTACTATTGCGCCACCGATTGCAGTTATAAAGAACTGTCCAACTGCACCAGTTAATGAGAATGAACCACCTACTAATGCGGCTAATGCAATCTTAAATGATAAGATACCTGCAGCATCATTTAGTAAAGATTCACCTTCTAATATGGTCATAGATCCTTTAGGTAATAATTTACCTTTCGCAATAGCTTGAACGGCTACCGCATCTGTAGGTGAAACAATTGCACCAATTGCAAAGCATGCAGCTAATGGTAATTCTGGCCAGATAATATGTAATAAGAAGCCAAGACCAATAACCGTTGAGAATACAAGCACTAATGCCATTGACATAACGGGTTTCAAATACCTCGCTAAATGCACACGCGATACAGAAATACCTTCTAAAAATAGCAACGGTGCGATAATACCTACCATAAATACTTCTGACTCAAAGTTTAATTCAACTGGAATTGGAGATAAGAATATAACAAAACCAATTATAATTTGAACAAAACTTAAAGGTATTTTAGAAATATAATGATGTATGATTGAACTTAGGATGATACCCATGATGAACCATAAGAAACCTTCAAATATGGCCATAAAATTCCTCTCTTCTGTTTAAAATAGCTTTTTACGCATAATAACTTTTTCAACTTCGTAGTCCATTGATTCATTTAAATGAATCATTGTTTTATTGTGAGCATGGACTGTTGAAACGATGGTATACGCACCCATATGTTTCGCCCACTTTTCTATTTCTCGTTTCAAAGCGGTTGCTATACCTTTATTTCTTTGACTTTTATCAACGAGAAGGTTGTATATCTTAACCTCTCGATCATGAACATTATATTTCGCCCATATAAAACCGATACATTCATCTTGAATTAAAGCACCTTTCAAAACACTCTTCTCATATTCAAGAGAACGCTTTATCGCTTCATATTCCAATGATGTAGCAAGTTTCAAGCTTTGATTTTCATCTTTAAATGATGAAGCAGCCATTTCACTAATGTTATAAATCATTGCGTCATCTTCTATATTTTTTATGACAACCATTTTTAACCTACCTAATTATTCTCGATTAGTAACTTAATTGCTAAAATAAATATGATAATAAACATCACAATTTTCAGTTTCTTTTCAGGTAAAGAAACCGTTAAACGACCACCAATGAAGCCACCTAGACCTGAACCAAGTGCTAAACTTATGGCAAATGGCCAATTAACATAACCTTGAAAAATAAAAACAAAAGTAGATAATGATAAGTAAATCGTTATAACTAACGTCTTCATACATTGAACTTCTGCATAAGTCAGTCTTGGCATGATTAAATTTAAAGCGATAATAAATAAAAATCCTACAGCAGCTTGAACAATGCCACCATAAATACCAAGTGCTAGAAAAACAATAATAAGAAGGAAAATTCTAAAGGTAGATAATTTTTCAGATTGTTTTTGTGTATCTTTCCATCTGGTAGGAATAATCATAACGATTAAAACGAGAAGCATAATAATACCTAACATGCGGTTAAAGACAGCATCCGGGAGATTTATAGCGTAATGAACGCCAATAAAAGAGCCTATTATAGCAGGCACACTTAACATCAAACTCAACTTAACATTTTTCATGCCTTTTATGTAAAACACATATAAGCCTAATAAATTTTGAACTAAAATCGCAACCCTGTTCGATGCATTCGCAACAGTAGTTGGTAATCCAAAAAATATAAGTAATGGCAAGACAATTAATGAGCCACCAGCCGAAACGATATTAATCGTTCCTGCAAAAATCCCTACTAAAAAGATAATAAATAATGTCATGATCTCCAAGACTACACCACCTGTTACATTTAATAATATCGAAAAATTTATCATCTGTAAAAAGTATAAACCTCAAATTTGTAATGTTTTATTAGAAAATACTTGTTAGAATAAAATTATTGATAACAGAAAGGAAAACGCTGATGAAAAAATCAACACGCGACCTTATAATAGAAAACAACGTAAAACGATTAAGACTCAATAGTCACGATAGAGAAGTTTACGAAAATTATATAACATACGTACGTGCAAATTTGAGCATCAATGAATATGACTCAGAGAAAATGTTGCTCAACATACTTAATCATTTATTAAGTGCCGAAAAAGACGGCATGCATGCCATGGAATTTTTTGAACACGATCCAAAAAAACATGCCGACACGATGATTAGAAATATGCCAAATAGAACATTCCAGAATATATTTAAATTTATCGGATTACACATCCTTATTTTGTTAGGTGTCTTCTCATTCATAAGAGGATTCACAGGATTCTTCACACAAGTTGAATTCACTTATCTCTATACTTTCCTCATCACCTTTGTAACAGGATTTACGATGATTTTTATATTTATATGGATGATATTTAAAGTCGTTCAAATACGAATATATAGCGAATCCAATTGGACAACCATGATTACTAATATATTGATATTCGGGACATTAGTTGTGACGATACTAGCCTTTTATTTACCAGGCGTCTATTTACAATTAGGACCTAAAATATATACATCGAATTGGGCATATATCATACTTTCGTTCATATTAACACCACTAGGATTATATATAGATCACCACAGAAAAATAGACCAGCCTGATTCAAGGTAGGTAAGACAATAGAGCAGAACAAGCGGAACCATCATTGATTATGGTTCCGCTTGTTTCATTTAAAGCGATAATAAGAAATTACCAGGCCGATAATTTATTTTATCGGCCTGCAAATCTCGTTTTCGGGTCGGTAATTTATTTTATCTGTCCACATTTCCCATTTCTGGACCGGCAACTTATTTTATCGGTCCATATTTCTCGTTTCTAGACCGGTAATTTATTTTATCTGTCCATATTTCTCGTTTCTGGACCGGTAAATTTTTTTATCGGTCCATATTTCTCGTTTCTGGACCGGTAAATTTTTTTATCGGTCCAGAAAGTCACCTCATATAACAAAAGTTCCTATATATAGTATTAAAAATATCAATAGTGTTTCAATATTTATAAAAATCACATTTGGACTAATACCTTTCTTATATCTTGTTACATAATATATAAGGATACGAATATAATAGACAATCAATAATCCCCATATTAGAACGAATAACCCAATTCCATAATCATTATTTTGAATTAAATGTATCCCAAATAGTAATAACCAAACTGATTTCAATACATTACCAGCTACCTCTAATGGGTCAGATACAATTTTGAACATTTTATCTTTGGTTTCTGTTCTAAACAAATTCGTATAAGCTAATAAATCACAAATCACTTGTAGGAACATCGATACACTCATCAGTATTGTAAATATCAATCCAAATACCAATACAATGACATTTAAGTCCCCTTCAAGTTTTGCAAAATAAATTAAAGGAATTTGGCTAAAACAGATAAAGATTATTGTAAACATCGTATGAATAATATGGAATTTTTCATTTTTTATTAAGTAATTAGCCAATAATAACAAACATATATAAACGCCCAACCCTACTACCACCATATTACTCACCTATCTTTAATAGTTTTCATTTACGATGGCATATAGGTAATGGTCTTTCCATTCGCCATTGATTCTTACGTTAGATCTGTTTAGTCCTTCACGTATCATGCCTGCTTTTTCTAATACTCTAACTGAACCTATATTTGTTGGTTGTACGCCTGCTTCAACTCTATGGAATCCTAATTCATTAAATGCGATACGAATGACTTCTTTTGCTGCCAATGTTGTAATACCTTTTCCGTTGTATGCTGCGTCTAATGCATACCCCATCATACAGCTCTGAATATTGTGTCTGACGACTGCAAATAAATCTATCGTTCCGATTACTTTATTATCTTCTTTATGTACAATGACATAGTGATAGCCTTTATCTTCTGTCATATCTTGTAAATGTTTGTCTATAATTTTTCTGTAATTATAGAGTTGGTAGTCTGAATCTTTTCTGTCTGCTGCTGAATATGATTCAAATAGTGCTCTATTACGTACATCTATATCTAATAATTCACTTGCGTCGTTCATTTCTACTGGTCGGATTTCAATCATGATGCACCCCCGATATTTATTTATCTATTAGTATACACTTATACGATGTAAAGTTATAAAAAAATAAGGTCATAGATTAAATTTCCTAGGAAATGATAATCTATGACCTTGCACTTTATGTTTGATATAAATATTTTTCAACTCTGTTTTCCATCTTGCCAAAAATCCATTCGAAAATGATAGCCATGATCCAATATATTGAACTTGCTATAATATATACTTCAACAAAACGATAACCATCGTTAGCAATAATTTGGCTGATTGCAAGTATTTCTGTTACTTGCACAACAAACGCGATTGCTGTCCCTTTAATTAAAGCAATAAATTGATTACCTAAGTTCGGAATTGCATAACCTAAAGCTTGAGGTATCACAATTCTCATGAGTATATGTCGCTTTCTAAGTCCAACTGTGAGTGCCGCTTCTATTTGTTTATTATCAACACTTCGTAAACCACCACGCATCACTTCTGTTAAATACGCAGCTGAATGTAATGTAAATACAAATAATACAATTGCTAAAGGATTTATACCATCAGGATTGATATTCAAATGCCACATTTTGTTTAACCACTCTACTACAACAGGCGTCCCATAATAAGAAGCAAACAACTGAACGATGAGTGGTGTTGATCTGAAGAATGAAACAAATATGACAATGAGTTGATTAATAACTGGATACTTAGCTTGTCTTATTAATGCAAACACGGTACCAATCACCAAGCCAATTACCATACTGACAACTGCTATTAATAACGTTGTCGGCACACCTTTTAAAATATCTCCAACATGTTCGTACATAAAAGGAAAATCTATCGTCAAATTGCTCACCTCATTTGTTCAGTTTGATATGGAATATTGTATTTCTTTTCTAAAAGCATCACGATAAACTCGACTATGATACAGATGACCCAGTAAATTATACAAATCGCGACATATACGGGAAACATACCTAGTCCGTAGTTATTACCGATAATTAAATTTACTTGTCCCATCATATCGATTAAACCGATTGTAAACGCTAATGATGTGTCTTTAATCAGTTCTATAACTTGATTACCGATGTTTGGTAAACTATTTCTAAATCCTTGTGGAATAATAATTCTTAATAAAATTGTACGATCATTAAGACCGACTGTTTTCCCTGCTTCAATTTGTCCTTTATCAACAGAGTTGTATCCAGCTCTCATCACTTCTGATAAGTATGAACCCGTATGCAATGTAAATGTCAAAATTACAAAGAAAAGTCTACTAAAATGATTAATATCAATATAAGCCCACTGCAATATGATCGGTAACGCAAAATATACTAAAAATAGTTGTAATATAAGTGGCGTACTTCTAACAAAGGATACATACAATTTTACGATTTGGGATAGTACTGGTACTTTTTTGATTCTAATAACTGCTAATACGAGCCCTAATATCATCGCAAACAAAAGAGAAAGTAGGGTTATTAACAATGTAATTGGTAGTTTATCCAGTATTTGCACAAACAAATCTGGCCAAGTGGTTGTTCCCATATGTCTCCTCCTTATAAGCGGTCTTTAATATCATTTAATGACTCTTTATCATCAAATATATTAAATCCAAACCATTTTTTAGATAATTCCTCTAGCGTACCGTCTTCTTTTAATTCTTTAGTCGCTTTGTCTATATCTTTTTGTAATTGCGTATTTTTATTGTTATATAAAATATGAACAGATTCTTTTGAAACAACGCCACCAACTTTTACGTCAGCATTGAGTTCTTTTTGAATTGCTTGGTAAGTTGTTAAGTTTAAGAACATGGCATCTCTTCTTTTAGATTCAATCATTTTAAAATTCTCACCATTTGATACTTTATGAATTTCATCAATGTCGATTTGATTTTTATGTGTCTTGTTGTAACCTGTTAAGATTGAATATAAGCCGCCACTCGGTGACATAGGCGTTAGACTTTTATGTTGTAAATCATCTAAAGTTTCAATATCATTTGTATCATTATGTACAATAAGTGTTGTTAAAGAATAAACATAAGGCTCCTTCTGATACAAGAATTTCTGTTCTCGCTCAGGGGTTTTGAAGAACCAATTAATGCCCATATCAAATTTACCAACACCAATACCAACAACGTTAGATTCTTCTTCTCCAAATTCATATTGGAAATCATATTGTGGTAATTTCTTTTCAAGTTCTTTCATATAATCCATATCGTATCCGACTGGTTTATTATCACTATCTGTATATAAATAAGGCGGATTGACTTCTGCAGATAAAGCCACTTTGACAACTTTTTTGCCGTTATTTTCTTTCGTGATTGTGCCGCAACCAGATAAAGAAATGATGAGCATCATCAAAATCAATAATTTAATATATTTCATTCTTTACCTCCTACAATCCGACTGGTGTTAAACGACTTAAGAATCTTCTCGTACGTTCAGACGCTGGATTATCAATAATGGCTTCCGGTGTCCCACTTTCAATAATTTCACCTTTATCCATAAACAGAACTTGATCAGATACTTCTTTCGCAAATTGGATTTCATGCGTTACGATAACCATCGTTCTACCTTCGCTTGCAATTTCTTGAATGATATTTAACACACCTTGTACAGATTCAGGATCAAGTGCTGAAGTTGGTTCATCTAATAGCAACACTTCAGGCTCTATACTGAGCGCTCTCACAGTACCAACTCGTTGCTGTTGTCCACCTGACAGTTGAACAGGATAAACATTAGCTTTATCATCTAAAGATACTTTTTTAAGATATTTCATAGCTTTCTCTTTAGCTTCTTTCTTCTTCATTCCTTGTCCGTATATCAAACCTTCTGTAATATTTTCTAAAATTGTACGGTTTTTAAACAAATTATAGTGTTGAAAAACCATTGCAGATTGACTTCTTAAGCGTGTAACATCCTGCTTTTGATAATTTTCTACATCGAACTTACAATTCCCGAGTTCGATTAATCCTTTATATGGTGTTTCAAGCATATTTAAACTTCTTAGTAGTGTCGTCTTCCCCGATCCACTTGGTCCAATAATTGTTGTGACGGTACCTTTTTCTTGTTCAAAATTTATATTATTCAAAATTTCTTGTGTACCAAATTTGTGGTACAATCCTTCAACTTTAAGCAAGTCATCCACTCCCGAACGTAATAATATGTTGAATTTATCACAACTATTCTTATAAGTAAAGTCGGTTTTAATTCAAATACGCATTTTAACGGCCTTAATGAATTTTTCTTATCTTTCAACTCGGATTTAATTGAATTTTTTAAATTATCTGACTATAATGGCATATATAACTTAAGGAGGTATTTATGAATGACACAAGAAAATTGGAATAAAGAGACATTAGCAATTCACGGTGGTCAAGTACCCGATCCTGTAACAGGTTCTACAGCAGTACCTATTCATCAAACAACTTCATATACATTTAAATCTACTGAACATGCGAAGAACTTATTCGCATTAGCTGAAGAAGGTAACATATACTCTCGAATCATGAACCCAACGAATGATGTATTCGAGAAACGTATCGCTTTATTAGAAGGCGGACTAGCAGCATTAAGTGTTGGTAGCGGTCAAGCAGCCATAACATTGAGTATATTAAATATTGCAGAAAGTGGCTCTGAAATAGTCGCATCTACCAATCTATATGGTGGTACATATAATTTATTTGCTGTGACTTTAAAGAAATTCGGCATTAAAGTACACTTTGTAGACCCAGATGATCCAGCAAATTTTGAAGCAGCAATCAATCAAAACACGAAACTTATTTTCGCTGAAACAATTGGTAACCCACGTATCGATGTATTAGATATTGAAGCTGTTGCTAAAGTTGCTCACGATAATGGCATTCCATTAATCGTCGATAATACATTCGCTACACCTCACCTACTACAACCAATTAAATTTGGCGCTGACATCGTTGTCCATTCTGCGACTAAATTTATCGGTGGTCACGGTACATCAATTGGTGGTGTGATTGTAGATAGTGGTCAATTTAACTGGGATAATGGCAAATTCCCTGGATTAGTTGAACCTGATCCAAGTTATCATGGTGTATCTTATGTCAATGACGTTGGTGCAGCTGCATACATTACGAAAGCACGTGTACAATTATTGAGAGACATTGGACCGGCACTTTCTCCATTTAATGCACAACAATTCCTAATCGGACTTGAAACTTTACATTTAAGAACAGAACGTCATTCTGAAAATGCTCAAAAAGTTGCAGAGTTTCTAGAAAATCATGAAAAAGTAAGCTGGGTTAATTATCCTGGTCTTAAATCTAATCAATATCACGAACTTGCAACTAAATATTTACCTAATGGCCAAGGTGCTATCTTAACATTTGGTGTTAAAGGTGATTCAGAAGCTATTCCCGAATTTGTTGAAGCACTAAATTTATTCTCTTTATTAGCAAACGTTGGTGACTCTAAATCACTTATCATACATCCAGCAAGTACAACACACCAACAATTAACAGACGAAGAACAACTTGCATCAGGCGTTACGAAAGACTTAGTGCGCTTATCAGTTGGTACAGAATCTAGCGAAGACATTATTAAAGATTTAGAACAAGCGTTAAATAAAATTAAATAAGCTTTAGTTAATAAGCGTTTAGGAAATAATTCCTAACTCAAATTAAATACCACCTTATTTACTGATTTATTCAGTATAAATAAGGTGGTATTTTTTATAATCTACGATTTTGTTCGTGCATGCTTGCCTAGGGTATGGCTCGAGCCTGTAGTCTCTCACTCATACTATTCCCTCAGGCGTCAGCACTTTACAAAATCGTTGCAAATTTCCAATTTTATACAAAGAAAAACGTAGCTTTGTTGATGGATTTATTTCATTATTCCTCTCAATCTGCATTACTGAGATACATTGGAATTAATCAGGATGTTGTTAATGAATCAATTGTTTTAGCAGTGCAAAGAATATACGATTAAAATTCAGATAATTCATTTTTTCCAAAAAAACCGATAATGTATATTTACTTTTATTCTCTATAGTTATAATATAAAATCATCAGTTACATTATATGTAAATTATGTATATATTATGTAACTTAAATAAAGGAGATTTTACAATGATTTTAAAACTGATAATACTAATATACAGTATTTTAAATATACTTGTTTCTATACTTTCAATAAAAAAGAATTTACCTATTTTAAATATATCTATATTTATAGTTGGTTCGTTACTTATGATTTACTCTGTGTGGGGTGACTTTTCTCTTAATAAAATGATTTCTTTGCTAATTGGATTACTATTAATACAGTTAGGGGCTGTTTTAAATGGTAATTTTTTAAAAGGAAAATTTTCTTTGTCACATCAAATTATACGTTTCACAATCTCTCTAGTTATTATATTTATATATTGGAGAATAATGTGATGAGCTATCTATTAATTGATTTAAATTCTATATATAAATCTGTCTTAAAAGAATTTGATAGTTTTTCGAAAAAAGAGTGCATGCCATGGTAAAGACTGGCGTGCACTCTTTTTTCGTGCCTAAAACCTAAAAAATTGATACTAATGGGTTACATCATGAACGATTTTGACAATAACTTTGAAACAATCATCGCAATGGATTGCACGGTTGAACGATACAACCGTCACCTTAAAAAGCCAGAGTATCGTGTTTTAAACATATTAAAACAACATAACTTAAAGATTATCGGCTACTCTCTTATATACCATTTAAAGCACCTTATATGAATATTTTTAATATTTTTGATAACATTTATATATCATAAGTATTATAAAGGAGCACTGAACACAATGAATCAAAGTGTATTTGACTTAACACAACAGCACCGATCTGTTAGACAGTTTAAAGATGAACCTCTTTCTAAAGAAACTGTAGAAAAATTAGTAAAAGCAGGACAAATGGCTTCAACTTCAAGTTACGTTCAAGCTTATTCTATTATTGGTATTACAGACCCAGAAATTAAACAAGCATTAAAAGAAGTTTCAGGGCAACAACATGTTGTCGATAACGGTTATTTATTTGTGTATGTGATAGATTATTACCGTCATAGTTTAATTAACCAAGAAACACAAGGCAATATGCAACCTAGTTTTGAGTCAGCTGAAGGCTTGCTCGTTGGTACGATAGATGTTGCACTTGCTGCACAGAATGTTGCATTAACAGCTGAAGATATGGGGCTAGGCATTGTTTATTTAGGATCATTACGTAACGATGTTGGTCGAGTGAGTGAGATATTAAACTTACCTGAGCATGTCTTCCCACTATTTGGTATGGCTGTCGGTGTTCCGAGTGATGACGATCAAGGTTCACCTAAGCAACGTTTACCATTTGAACATGTCTTCCACGAAAATCAATATAATGCCGACAAAGAGCAACAACTTACTCAAATTAAACAATATGACAAAGATATCCAAGAATATTATGAAAAGCGCACACAAGGTAAACGTTCAGAATCTTGGTCAGAACAAATTAAGAATATGATGAGCCAAAAAACAAGACCAGATATTTTAGAAAAATTAAATCTAAAAGGATTTATTAAAAAATAAACATACAAAAAGCGGCTGTGAGATGATTAACAATCTCCAGCCGCTTTTTTTAATTATGATACTTGTTCCGCAATTCTTCCGTCACTTAATTTAATCACTTTATCTGCAAATTCAAATATTCTTTCATCATGTGTAATCATAATACCAATCGAATTATTTTCTTTTACACTATTTTTAATCATTTTTGCTACTTCTATTGCACGTTTTGAATCTAAACTTGCAGTAGGTTCATCTGCCAAAATCATTTTTGGATGATTCATCCAAGCTCTCATAATTGCAACACGTTGTTTTTCCCCGCCTGACAATTCATTTGGATATGATTTGAGTCTATGAGATAAACCAATTTGTTTTAATAATTTTTCAGCTCTTTCTTTAGCATCTTTCTTACGCATGCCAGCCATTTCTCCAACATAAACAAGTTGATCTGTAACATTTAAATATGGTATTAAGTGTGATGATTGAAAGATAAATCCAATTTGATTCAATCTCATATCTGTTAATTTTTTATCAGATAAGTCTACATAATCTAAATCGTCTAATGTTATTTCTCCTGAGCTTTTGCCAAGTAATCCACCAATAATAGAAAGTAATGTTGATTTCCCTGAACCGGAAGCTCCATTCAAAATAACAAGCTGTCCTTTTTCTGCTGTAAACGTAATGTCGTTTAATACTTGTGTTTTTGCTTCTTTTTCTCCGAATGATTTTGTAACATGTTCAACAACTAATCCCATAATTATTCTCCTCCTATAGCTTCTAGTGGTTCAATTTTTGTCACTTTAATAAGTGATAATACAGCGCCGATTAATGAAACGACGATGAATACGGCAACCATTAACATCATTAAGTTTGCGTCAATATAGAATGGCATTGAAACTGGCATCACACTGTTGATGATAAATATAACGGCAATGGATAAGACCACGCCCACTAATGTGATTATCAGAATTTGGAACATTAATGATGCGATAAGTGATTTGTTTTTTGTGCCGATTGCTTTTAAAATACCAAATTGGCTTGTTTTTTGAATTGTCATAACATAGAAGAATGCCGTGATAACAATAGCTGAAATAACGAATAAGAATACAATCATCAAGTTCAATGGTTGTTGTTCAGCGTTATAACTTGGAATGGCATTTAACATGTCATCTTGTGAAATGACTTTAACATTGTCTACATCGTTGATTTCATTTTTTTGATGATCATTCAAGTTGTCATATGCAATGACTGAAATATGATGACCTTTCAATGTATCCATGCCATTTTTATTTACATAAGCCATAGATGTATGTGAGAACATGATATTATCAGCAAATCCTGAGATTTTAAATGATTGATCGCCTTCTGATAATTTAATTTCGTCCCCTACTTTAAAACCTTCTGATTTTAATTTCTCATTCAATAACACTTCGTTTTTATTTTGAGGTAAATGTCCTTCTGTTGGTTTCGGTTTAATGTTATTTGTCATTTGTGTAAACATTAAATCCGTTTTCCCACTTTTAGTATCAATTTTTTGCATTGCTGTTTTGACTGTGTCGCCTTTAGCTATTGTATTAACAGCTTCATCAGTTTTCGTCGTAATATTAGACTGACTTAAGTTATTGTCAGCATCACTGGCTATTACGTACGTACTTTTATTCCATTGTTCAATCCCCGATACATTCTCTTTAGCTAATCCTTGTGCTAACGCTGATATAAATAACACTAAAAATGCTAATAAGAATAAAATTAATGTTACGAGTAAATATTTAAATTTGTAATAAGTAAGTTCTTTAAGTGCTAGTTTCATGTCTATCCGTTCCTCTCTTTAATGTATATATATATATATCATAACGAGGCAATATGAACTGAATATGAACAAAAAGACATAAAAACAAATTTTTTTTAATGAATAATTATGGGAAAGACGATTTACTAGTCTATATTATTTGAAGTTGATACAATTTTAAAAAAGAGGAGGAGAGCTTAATGATTAAGTCTACTTGGCAAGGTAAGAAAACTTTTAAAGCACAATCCAAATTTGGCCACGACATCATTTCTGATGCACCAACAGAATCAGGTGGAGATGACAATGGACCATCTCCTGTTGAACTTATGTTAAGTGGTTTAGCTGGGTGTACTGGAATTGATGTTACCAATTTAATGAAAGAACGTTTAGCTCAAGTTACGAAATTGGAAATCACTGTAGATGATGAAAGAGAAGATACAACATCTCGATCAGTGAAACATGTCACATTAACATTCGATGTTGAAGGTGAAGTGGATTTAAAAAAATTAAAGCGTTCCATAAAACTGAGTGTCGATAAATATTGTACGGTTGCACATTCTTTAAAAGCAACAATTGAACCAAAACTTATCTTTAATGGTGAAGAACAAACTTTAGACTAAAAAATAAGAGTTGGATGAAATACCCTATTTATCGTAGAGATTTCAATCCAACTCTTTAATTTTGAATATATGGTGCTCGCCATATATAAAATGTTGCATAAGAACTCCACTCATGCCAACCTTCATTTAAACTTAACATTTGTTCTTTAGATGGTTTCTTATCTAAATTCAAGATGTCTTTCAATGCGTTTTGTAAACCAACATCTCCGATTGGAAAAGCATCCTGAACACCTAATGCACGCATCATAACATAATGTGCAGTCCATGGACCAATCCCTCTAATTTTAATCAGTGAACGCTCAATTTCATTCGTATCCTTAATATCCATCAACATGTCTTTAGATAACATTTGAGAATGCATTCTTTTGGCAATATCTATTAAATATTCTGCTTTTCTTCTTGAGAATTTCAAATCCATCAACTCTTGTACTGAAACATTCGCAATCACTTCAACTGTAGGATGGATATAATACGCTTTATGATTATACGTGATTTTCTCGCCATAAGTTTGAACAAGTCTCTTTTTAAGTTGGTATGCAAATGTTAAATTAATTTGTTGACCAATTATGCCCCAGGAAATAGCTTCAAATAAATTTGGAAGTCTAATCAATCTTAAACCATATAATTTACGGATTAATGGCTTTAATATTTCATTTTTCCTACCATATTGGTAAAACGATGATAAATCTGCTGAGAAATCGAACCATTCTTCTATATATGCAATTATTTTTTCGGTAAGTGCTGGATTTACAGAAACATCATTTAAAACCTCAACAATTAAGTAATGACTATGATAATAAATACATATCAACAGTCTCTCACCATCTAAATTAATTGCACGATAAATTTTATGATCTTCAACTTCAAATAACACTTCATTCTCATCTCTTTTTAAATAATCTAAGCATTTTTCATAGTCGAATATTTTGGGACATTCTATTCTAATTTCATGCATGATACATCACCTCCATCGTTAAAGATATTATGCGTTATTTACAATTAATACACAAATTTAAAATATAAAAATTGATACTATTTAAAGAAATAACATGTTATAATTGAAAGTAATTATCAATTAGGAGAGAGAAAAATGACCAAAAAATTACTTGTATTCCTCGCTACATTGTTACTTGTATTAGCAGCTTGTGGCAACAAAGATGATGACTCATCTAAAAACAAAACTCACAAATATAAAACAGATGAAGGTAAAACAGTTGAAATTCCTAACAATCCAAAACGTGTAGTCGTATTAACAACTAACCAAGGTAACTTCCAAAAACTTGGTGTTGATCCAGTCGGAACAGATGCTGATTTCCCTAAATCAAAATATGTTGACGATAAAGACGGGAAACGTGTTGGTTCTGAAGATGTTGAAGCTGTTACAAAGCTTAAACCTGATTTAATCATTACTTATAATGCTAACCCACAAATAAAAAAATATGAAAAAATAGCACCTACTGTACCATTCGACCACAGTAAACGAACTTTTAAAGAAGTACACATCGAAATCGGGAAATTATTAGGTAAAGAAGATAAAGCTAAAGAACAAATTAAAGAAATAGAAGATATCATGGCTAAAGATGGGAAAGAAGTCAAAGATAAAATCGGCAAAGACAGCACAGTTTCTATAATGGAAGTTGGACCTAAAGAACTTACATTAATCGGTAAGAACTTTGGTAGAGGTTCTGAAGTTATTTATCAAGGATTTGGATTTAAACATCCAGAAACAGCACAAAAAGACATTCCTAAAGAAGGTTGGTTATCAACTTCATTCGAGAACTTTAATAAATACACTGGTGATTATTTATTAATCCCAACTGAAAATGGAAAAGCACCAAACTCTTCATTAACTAAAGGTAGCATTTGGAAAAACACACCAGCAGTTAAAGACGATCACGTGTACTACTATCCAAGAAATGAATTTATGTATTCAGATCCAATTTCAATCGAAAAACAATCTAAATACTTTAAAGATATGTTAACGAAATAATAAAGCAGAGACTAGGTCATAACGACCTAGTCTATTCTATTATATAAGTATAAGTTATAGAAACTGTTGTGAACACTTCTGGCCAAACTTGTTCGTAACGAGGGCCTTGTGAACACTTTCGACCAAACTTGTTCGTAACGATGGCCTTGTGAACACTTTCTGCCAAACTTGTTCGTAACGGAGTTGTTAGTTACAAAACTACTGAGAATTGTAATTACTGGTCTCTTTATTTGCACTTCTAGCCAAAACTGCTAATAACGCACTCAGTATTTTCATTTCTCACCAAACTTGCTAATAACAGCACGCTAACTTACAAAACTCGTAACAACTATTCCTCACGACCTCCCTATTTGCATTTCATGAATTTTATGCATACACTGTATATTAAAGGAGTGGAATTTATTTTGACTAAACAAACGGATTTACGTGTGATTAAAACTAAAAAAGCTCTCACAGAAACATTAGTCTCAATACTTAAAGAGAAGAATTTCTCAGATATTACTGTAAATGAAATTTGTCATGCATCTCTTATACATAGAACAACATTTTACAAGCATTTTATGGATAAGTTTGATCTTTTACAATATGCATTAAGCGAATATACGAAAGATTTCTTTGAATTAGATTTATACGATCGTCTGCACCATCCTTTTCAATCGATGGAGAAGGCATTTATCAGTGAGCTAAGTGACGTATTTGAAAAGCAAAAAGATAATAGTGATACTGCATTTATGGATGAACTTATTAAACACTTCATTGAAGTATTTAGTGAAGATTTCAAAAATAATATTGATAAAGTTACGACTCCTACCCACCTACCTCAATCTTTACTTCCGTTTATTTATGGATCTAATTTAGCGGCAATTATACATTGGTCTGAATTAGCAGATGGTGATATAGACTTTGAAAAGCTAGATAAAATATTTAACGAAATCAATATAATTAGCATGAATAACGGTTAATCAATTTCATCATTTGTATATAAAAAACCTTTCAATTTAGACCTGTTATGGTCTTCATTGAAAGGTTTTTAACGATGTTATTTATTGTTGAACGAGATTGTTAACGTAATCTTTGAATGCTTCTTTGTCGCCTTCTTCAATATCAATCATTGCAACTTTTCCTTGTGGGAATTCAATAAATAATACACCTTTATCTTCTATTGTAACGGCTTTGATGTCTTGATAACTAAATACTCTTTTATAAGGTTCACCGTTCATATCAACGCTCATAATGACACGTTCGTTTGTTGTAATATATGCCCCTTTAAATTGGCTTTGTTCGCCTACTTTATAAATGATTGTTCCTAATACACTTGGACCAACTTTTTCCGTAGGATATAATTCACTTTCATCAATTTCATTTAATTTCATGTTCAATACCTCCATTTAATAACTACTTCTATTGTACGAAATAATGAGAGGTCATAACAAATATTATGATTGCACATCTCTATATGCTTTTCTTCTAGATAATAAAATTGTGACAACAAATGCGACAACAATTGCGATCGCCATACCGATAATATAGTTAAACCAACTACCTGGAGCTATAGAGATAAATCCTGGTAATCCTGCTGTACCGAGTGCAATGGCTTTTACTTTTGTTGCAGCTACATAACAAGAACCGGCACCTGATCCTATTATTGCACCGATAAATGGATAACGTAATTTTAAGTTTATACCAAACATAGCTGGCTCTGTAATACCTAATAATGCAGAAATACCTGCTGCTGAAGCTGTACCCTTCATTTTAAGATTCTTCACAATAAAAAATGCTGCAAGTGTTGCTGCACCTTGTGCAACGTTAGACATTGCTGCAATTGGGAATATAAATGATCCGCCTGTATTTGCTTTATCTGCAATCAATGTTGTTTCTATAGCGATAAAGCTATGATGCATACCAGTAATAACAATCGGTGCATATAGTAATCCAAATAATAAGCCACCGATTGCGCCACCCGTTTCATATAACCAAGTTAAACCGTCAGATAAGAATGTCCCTGCAGTTCGTGTAACTGGTCCAACGACTAAAAATGTAACAAATGCTGTAAAGAATAATGACAGTAAAGGTGTTAATAAATTATCTAAAGTAGAAGGAATGACTTTTCTAAATCCAATTTCTAACTTAGCAAGTATGTAAGATGCGACTAATATAGGTAACACTTGTCCTTGATAACCAACCATTTTGATAGAAAGTCCAAATATTTCCCAGGCTGGGATTTCGTCGCCTTTTACTAAAGCTTTAGGATAATCATAACCATTCATTAAACTAGGGTGTACAAGTATCATACCAAGTGCTGCACCGAGAAATGCGTTTCCTCCAAACCGCTTCGCTGCACTAAACCCTATTAGAACTGGTAGAAACACAAATGGTGCATTCGCGAAAACATTAATCATATTGGCTAAACTTGCAAACTGATTATGAACATCAATAAATGACGCTTTTTCATAAAATAAATCTTTAGCAGTTAAAATATTGTTAAGCCCCATTAATAAACCACCTGCTACAATTGCAGGAATAATTGGAACAAATATATCTGATAACATTTTTACAAATTGCTGAATCGGATTTAATTTCTTAGTCGACTTTTCTTTTACTTCTGATGTCGTAGATGCCTCTAATCCAGTTAAAGATTCCATTTCCGCAAAGACTTTATTAACCGTTCCAGAACCTATAATAATTTGGTATTGCCCACCCGTTGAAAAAGTCCCCTTAACAATATCCATATCATTTAATTGGTCTTCATTTACTTGAGACTCGTCTTTTAATACAAGCCTTAAACGTGTGGCACAATGCGCAATAGCTTCAATATTATCTTTGCCACCTATTGCTTCAGTAATATTCTGAGCTTCCTTTTTATAATTCATTGATTTCACTCCTTATTTATCCCATTCTTTTTGGTACCGGTACCAAAAAGGTTCAAAAAATATATTAACCTGATATGATTGTAATCGGTTCCATTAAAATTGTCAACGCTACAAAATTAATCATACTAATTTTAATTAATATGTTCATTTTATAAAATTAATATTCAGAAAAATTTGAAAACAAATGATTACTTTTATATAATGTGAATAAATAATTGAAAGGAGAACTTTTACAATGACAGAACGAATTTATGGCAATACACCTTGCTTTTTAGGTGGTAAAAACTTAACAAAAGAAAAAGATTATTCCACAGACGTTCTCGTATATGGCGTCCCTTTCGAAGGACCTTGCACTTGGGGAGATTATACAGGGTGTGAATTAGGACCGAAACAAATTAGATTATCTTCTGCTAGATATAGCGGATATTTACCTGAATTAGATCACATAGATGTACATAAGCATTTATCCATCGGGGATGTAGGTGATGTTTCAACCGTACCACATGATGTTGATCAAACGGTTCAGAACATTGAAGTATTTGCTGAAGATTTATGGAAATCCAATAAATTTTTAGTCGGTTTAGGAGGCGATCACGGTATCACATATCCGATTTTAAAAGGATTAACGAACACCGGGAAAAAAGTAGGCATTATTCATTTAGATGCGCACTATGATAATATGCCTCACTATGAAAATGAACAATTTGCGCGTAATACACCATTCATGAGGTTATATGAAACAGAAGGCATTCGAAACGAAAGCTTAATTCATACTGGTATTCATGGACCTCGTAACCAGCCTGAAACGGGACAATTCGCCAAAGAAAATGGTGCGGTTACCATCACGATTAATGAAATTAAAGAAACAACTGATTTACGTCAGTTTGCGCGTGATATTTATGCACAGGCAAGTAAAGATGTTGATGTTGTTTACTTAACGATCTGTAGTGATGTACTCGATTTTGCTTTTAATCCAGGCGGACCTGTTGATGGTAATGGTTTAACAAGTTATGAACTTTTAACAATGATTTACGAATTTGGAAAGTTAGGTCTTATTGGTATGGACTTTGTTGAAGTTTATCCAATGCAAGATGCTAACCAAAACTCTGCTCACTTTGTATCAACTGCTGTACTTTACGTATTAGCCGGCCATATTAAGTTTTTAAACAAAGTTTAATGCCTTACAAACGAAGGGATGACAAGATATGACTGAAAAGAGAGAAAGAAGTAAGTTTAGTATTTTTGGTCCTGGAATGATTATTACTGCATCATTTGTTGGTCCTGGTACCGTTACAACCATGACTCAAGGTGGTGCTGGATTTGGATACAGCTTACTCTGGGCAGTAGTCTTCTCAATCATCGCAACGATTGCACTTCAAGAAATGGTTGCTCGATTGGCGCTTGTTACAAATGAAGGTTTAGGAGAAGCTATACGGGATATTTTTAATCACCAATTACTTAAACTCATCACAGTTTGGTTCAGTATGATTGCTGTCGCAGTTGGTTGTGCAGCATACATATCGGGGGATTTATTAGGGACATCATTAGGTGCTGCCTATTTACTAGGAATTCCTGAAAATTATATTGCACCTGTCATTGGTATAGTTATTTTGTTAATCGGGTTAAGCGGTAGTTATGATTTAATAGAAAAAGTTATGACCGTACTCGTGCTCATTATGGGTGTCATTTTTATAACAACAGTAATCGTCATTCAACCAGATTTCGGTGCTGTCTTAAAAGGTGCATTCATACCAAGTATACCTAACGGCTCATTATTAACCATCATCGCACTAATTGGTACAACGGTTGTACCTTATAATTTCTTTATCCATGCCAGTTCAATACATGAACGATTTAATGGTATAAAAGATTTAAGAATTGTAAGAATCGATACAATTGTTGCGATAGGATTAGGTGGACTGATATCTGCTGCCATACTGATTACAGCGGGTACACTCATCCACGGGAAAGAAGTCACAAGTTTAGTCGAATTATCCGAACCACTTAAACCTATATTAGGAGACTTTGCACCTATTTTCATGAGTGTTGGCTTATTCTCAGCTGGTCTATCTTCAGCAATTGCCTCTCCAATGGGTGCCGCAGCAACAATCAGTAGTTGTCTCCGTTGGGAAGGTGGCGTAAAAAGTAAAAAGTATAGACTCGTGTTCGCAATCGTCATTTTCATTGGTATCATTACCTCTTCACTCGGGTTCGAACCATTAGAAGTCTTACTAATCGCACAAGCATTAAATGGCATCATTTTACCACTCATCGCAATATTAATCTTTGTAATCTTAAATAAGAAGAATATGATGGGTAAATTTGCAAACGGCATCGTCCTGAACATCATCGGAATATTCGTCGTACTTGTCGTATCATTTTTAGGCGTCTACAGTTTAATAGATGCTATTCAAAGCTTTATTAGATAAATCAAAAACCCCCTCACTATCGCACTAGTGAGGGGGTTTCGTCTTAAAATATAACATTTAATCATCTAATATGCTTAAATGTCGTTAAAATTCTATCGAGTTTTCTCTTTATCCAATTTCTATTTTTTAATAGCTTTAATTGACTCTTTTGAGCGACTTCATTAACAACTTGGTCAACATTTAATTGATCTGTATATATTTTATATTCTGTAACAATATTATCAAAAAACTCAATACAGTCGTCCATTTGAACACGAGCAAACGTTTCTCTCAATTCCAATCTTTTATTCAAACGTCTATTTAAAGTTTTCTTATTTGCATACAGTATATAATGATCTAACCGAATCCCATCTTTTTTTAAGCGTTCAATAATTTCTTGGTAGTACTCAATATTAATAATAGTCATAGGTACAATGATTATACCGTCATATGACTCTGCTATATACTTTAATAAATCATAGTTAAAGTATCTCCATTGATAATGGTCTTGAAAATTATCTTTATGTAAATTCTTAGGTATATTATGACGTATAAAGGAACCTAAATTTTCAGGATCATAAACAAAAGATTTAGATAATCTCTTATTCAATTCGAAAGCCGCAGTTGTTTTTCCAGAACCAAATGCCCCATTTAACCAGATAATCATAAATTCACCCTTTTCTATAGAAGACACTCAATTTGTTAGCAATATAGATTAAAATTGTTTTTAACCATATACCACTCTCCAAGCGTTAGAAACATTATATGTGGATGTGCAATAGCTTACTATTCTCATTGGTTAGAGAATAGTAAGAAAAAATAAAAGGCGACGTTTAGCCGACACCATTAATAAAACCCCCTCACTATGGCAGTAGTGAGGGGGTTTGGTGTTGAGTCACAACAATTGCTTTTGTTAGTAACATTATACCACCTATTGCATTTCATGTCATGTGTAAAATTGACATTGATGTTCAAAAAATTTATTTGCTTTTAGCAATAGACATACCCATTTCATTCTTTATGTCATTTGCTACAGTCTGTAATTCAGGAAAATAATTATTAGCAAAACCTATAATGATTTTGTTCTTCACAAATTCATTTAATTGTCTATCCTCTGGAATAGTCTGATCTATCAATTCCAAAAGTTCTCTATGATTTATATCATCTAAACTTACATTACCCAAATACTTCATAATAGCTAACATAAGTTTATCAAACACCTCATGTTCAAAATCAAAATCCAATAATAATAAACTTACAGAGTTTGTCTCTAATTAATTATCACCAATTCTAACTGATAGTTCGCTTATAGCTTGATAAAGTAATCTAAAACTCTCTTTATTCTCAAGCATATTCAAACACTCCTTGATTTTAAAATAATTAGTATGTGTATTCCCACAATCATCTTCTAAATTAATGATAACCAAAAATCTAAATCAAGTGCAAGCGAACAGTAAATGAAACATTGTACTTATAAAACCCCCTCACTACGGCAATAGTGAGGGGGTTTTACAGTAATTACTTTTGTCCACATCGTTGCACCCATTATATATGAATGTGCAATAGCTTACTTTTCTCATTGGTTAGAGAATTATAAAAAATAATAGGCGACTTTTAGCCAACACCAATAATAAGTTCAAGCACTACTCCATATAAAGATGAGATATAATGTTGAAATATAACAATTCTTTCTATTTATTACATTATACCATCTAATACATATCATGTCATGTTTAAAATATACATTAATCACCTTATTTTTATATCTTTCAGAACTCTTTGATACACTTATATCTAATAATTCCTGGATATTTCTCCCCTAAAGAAATAATTTTAAATCCTAGTTTAATATAAAAACCTACTGCGTCATTATCCGTTTCAGCTACTAACTTCTGTTTAGGGAATAATTGATGTATTTTATTTATAATCTCAGTTCCTAGCCCTTTATTCTGAATGTGACTTTGAATAGCGATATGTTTAATCACAACTTCTTGTTCAGTACTGATTAATCCCACTATTCCTACTATACATTCATTATTACTAACAGAATACAGTTCATTTTCAATTATACTGTAATACTTTTCAACATCTTTTATATTTTCTATGTTCAATATATTTTGAAATAAATCCCTAATAATTGAGTTACTTTCGATACTGGTTATTTTGTTGAATTTTATCAATATCTGCACCTTCTATAGAATTATATTTAACTCTAATATCACACTTTTGATTATTGTTTATTCATCATCAAATATAGCATTAGTATCTTAATATGGTCTATCTACAACTTAAATAAGTTAACAATAGAACGCCTATTAAATCTACGTGACTAAGTTTTTCCCCAGATGAAAGTAATATATGTTTAACTATGTAATAATTCTCTGTTCTTCTTTGTTGTTTCAAAAACTTTGCGCAGATAATGTATAATTTCCAAAATAAATAAAAATATAAGCATATTCTGCCTCCTTATATTATATTTATCTCTATATTTCTGTCTCAACGATATAGTCGGTTGATATGTCATTACCAGCTACGAATTGATGAGATCCTACTATTTTATAGCCATGTTTAGTATAGAAGTTGAGCGCTTGATGATTATGTTCCCATACGCCTAGCCATAGTTTTGATTTGTGTTGTTCTTTAGCAATTTCAAAGGCTTTTTTCATGAGTTCACTGCCGATTCCTTTTGACTGAAATTGTTTATACATGTATAAACGTTGTACTTCTAGATAGTCATCTCCCATTGGTTCTGTTTGTGCTAATCCAATGTTGAGTTTCATGTATCCTGCTATTTCTTGATTGATTTTGGCAAAGAAGTACCATGATTCTTTATTTTGCAGTTCGCTTAAAAGTATTTCATGATTATATGCTTCTTCAAAATATTGATTCATATCTTCTTGTGGCATGTCGTCTACAAATGTGTCTTTAAAAGTCGTTCTACATATTGTTGATAATGCTTCTATTTCATTTTCTTGAATAGCTGTTATTTCGATTGTATGCATATTGAGAGCCTTCTTCCATACTTTTTTATTTATATTTTTCTAATCATATCAAAGAAAGCCATTGTTTTAAATATGTTAAACTAATAAAAAAGGAGTGAATATTCGTATGACAAATTTAACGATTTATTTAGCAGGACAAATTCATGATAATTGGAGAGAAGAAATCACTCAGAAGGCTGAACAGCATAATTTACCGTTAACGTTTGTTGGTCCACAAACCAACCATGATCGTTCTGATAATATTGGCGAATCTATTTTAGGTGAGCAACCTAATAATTATTATAAAGATCATGCTGCTTCTGATATTAATAATTTTCGTACACAAGTGTTAATGAACAAAGCTGATGTTGTCATTGCTTTATTTGGTGAAAAATATAAACAATGGAATACAGCAATGGATGCTTCAACGGCGATTGCTTTAAACAAGCCGTTAATACTTATACGACCAACTGACTTAATTCACCCGCTTAAAGAGTTATCTAACAAAGCTAATGTAACTGTTGAGACAGTGGATCAAGCATTAGAAGTACTTAAATATATTTACGAATAAAAATAAAAGGTTATGACGCTTATTATTAACAAATACATGCGTGATAACCTTTTTATTTAACTTTATTTAATTGTCGATGTTTCTTATATTTATAGTAAACTTTCGATAATAAATCTGCTATGAGTAACCCAAGTGCTATTGAACTTGAGATAAGTGCAACTTTTATCATCGTAATTAATGCTTCATGATAATCATTTAATACTAAATTTTTAATCGCTTCATAGGCTGTGCCACCTGGTACAAGTGGTATGATACCAGGAATAATAAAGAGAATAACTGGCGAGAAGAATTTTCTACTCATCATATGCCCTGCCACACCTATAAACAAACCGCCTATAAATGAAGATTGTACGTCAGAACCATTAACCATCATACCCGTTTGAAAAGCAACCCACCCGATGGCACCAACTATACCAGCAGGAGTTAATAAATACTTGGGTGAATTAAATAATAAAGCAAATAGGAAAGCCGTACCAAAACTAAATACAATGTTTAATATTATCGTTATAACCATAATTCACCTCTTATGAGAATATTAACAATACGATACCTACACCGACACCAATGGCAATAGAAGTAAAGGTTGCTTCTAATCCTTTAGATATACCCACTAATAATTGACCCAAAAATAAATCTTGAATCGCATTTGTTATGAGCACACCTGGCACGATTGGCATAACTGCAGATATAATCGCAATATTTAACGCATCTCCTCCAAATAACATTTGATTATAAATGGCGATTAATGCGATGACACTCGCGGCAATAATTTCTGCTATAAATTTAACACGTGTCCATGAATGTAGAATTTCTACTATAGAATAACCTATTGCACCTCCAATAAATGTGGCGATGATATCTTCTTTATGTCCACTAAATAAATATAGGAAGAAAATTGAAATAAAACCTGCAGCAATCATTTTAAACGGTAACGAGTATGGTAATGGGGATTTATGTATAGTACGAATACGCTTCAATGCCTCTTCAGCTGATATTTGCCCTTTATCTAACATTCTAGAAATATTATTCACGCGATGAATATTACCTAAATTCGTATCTCTTTTACTGACTCTATATACTCTAATATTGTCGTCAATATCTAAAGCGAAATTTATAATTGTTGAACTGACATAACATTGATTATTCGGATACCCTAATCGTTTAGCCATTCTATACATTGTATCTTCAACTCGAAAAGCCTCCGAACCCGCTTCTAACAATACTAAACCAGCATTCATCACAATTTCTTGAACTATAGATTTAGGATAGCGTTGTTGATTCATATACTACACACCTCACTTTATCTTTATATATATAATAGAGTATCAAAAATAACATTACAATCGGACTTTTATTTCTATAAAATTCAATTTTATAGAAATGCGAAAATTGAGATTTTATAAAACTGTATTGAGTGCGATAATTTTTTCTATTTTATGAACATTTCGTAAATAACTTGACTTTGTTTTCATTTCATAATAGGCTTAATTTTGACGTAAGGAGGATAATAAAATGGATATACCACCAATCAACAAACAACTTGGATTCATGTTATATGTTGCGTCAAAAGAGCTTATAAAAAAATATACACCAATATTGAAGAAATATAATCTAACTTATACAGGTTATATCGTTCTTGTAGCTATAGATAAAAACGAAGTAATCAATATTAAAACTTTAGGCGACAGACTATACTTAGATTCTGGGACTTTAACACCACTTTTAAAGAAACTTGAAGAAAAAGGATTCGTTAATCGCGAAAGAGCGATTAATGATGAGCGAAATTTACGTGTTTCTTTAACTGAATTGGGTATCGAAACGCAAGGCCAAATCTTAGAAGATATCTATCAAACATTCCAAGATTTAAACATGGATACTGATCATTTTAACGAATTACGTGATTCAGTTGAAACATTTATTCAAACAAATCTTAATAATGACAAAGATGCATAATTTTGAAATAACATAAAGAGGCTGGGACAAGGTTTAAACATTGTCTCAGCCCTTTTTATTTCTATTATAACTATGATATGGACAAGTGATGAGATGGTCATCTATTATACCGATACTTTGTAAGAAAGAATACATGATTTTAGGACCAACAAATTTAAAACCTAATTTCTTTAAGTCTTTGCTTAATTTAATAGAAAGATCTGTTTCTGCCGGCACTTCTGACATGTCATGCCATTCATTTATAATTGGCTCACCATCTACATATGACCAAAGAAAATCTGCAAAACTGCCATATGTTTGTTGTATTTCTTGAACTAATAAAGCATTACTTTTTACGGACTTTATCTTACCTATATGTTTAATAACATTATATTCAATTTTAATGTGTTCTAATGCTTCATCTGTTAACACTGCACATTGATCAATTTTAAATTGTTTAAAAGCTACTTGATATGCTTCTCGCTTTTGAATGACCGTTTCCCAAGAAAGACCAGCTTGTGCACCTTCTAATGATAGCATCTCAAAGATGTAATCATCATTTTCATTAATTCTACACCATTCATTTTCGTGATATTTTTTCATTAAATCACTATTTGGCCAAGTACATTCTGACATATATTTTCACTCATTTCGTATTTTCATTTTTATCTAACATATAATTTCGAGCCATAAATATGATAATCGTCACGCCTATCACACTTAAAATAATGATCGTTTCCCATACACCCAACTTAAAAGGCATACCAAGCGCTGTATATAAGTCTTTAATGACGAGAAATGTAAATAATGCCATCATTTCGAATTTGATAAAGTAAATTAATAATTTAGCATTTTCTATTTGGGCTTTATTTGGTTGACCATAAAGTGATGGAACATGTATGTATTTATCTATCTTTGGATTACTGACTAAATAATGAAGTATAAGCCATATCAATAATCCTAATACAGGCATAAAGAATATAAAAGTCTTAGTCGACCATGCGTCTGCATTTCCTGCAAAATTATAATGACTCGGTATTTTGTCAGGTAAATCGGCAAAGTTAATCATAATTAATATAATAGAAATTAACCACAAAACAATACTCGATATATCTAATACTTTTTTGAGCATGATATATCCCCCTTTATAAAAAAAGCAACAAGTACATTAAATGTGCTTGTTGCTTTTAAGTTTAAACTTTAAAAGTGTTTATTGAACTTACCAAGCAAATAATCCAACGAATGCTGCTGTTAACAGTGACACTAAAATACCTGATAACAACATCATTGGTACGTATTTAGATACGAAATTAGAAACATCTTCTTTAACAATACCTTTCAAAGTACCTATTATCATACCAATAGTAGAGAAATTAGCAAATGATACTAAGAATGTACTAATTACTGCTGCTCTATGTGTTGAATATTCACTTATTTCTTTACTAATCGTGCTCATAACAACAAACTCATTTGTTACTATCTTAAGTGCCATTTGTTGAGCAACTACCCATGCTTCCCCAACTGGCATACCAAGTAAAATTGCGAATGGGAACATAAAGATTCCGAGGATATACTCTAATCTTATGTTTGGTAAATATGGAATTGGATCCATAATACCTAGTAATTTATTAATCAAGTCCGCAATCGCAACAAATGCGATAACAAATGCGATAATGATTAATACAAGTTTACCTGCATTGATGACTGAATCACCTAAAAATGAGAAGAATGGCTGTTTTTCCCCTTCGTCTATCTCAGCCACAACATCATCTTCTGGGTCTAAATCAAACGGATTTAAAATTGTTGTTACAATAATCGCGTTAATGATGTTTAATGGTATTGCCGTTAATACATATTCTCCTGGTATCATCGTGACATACGCACCAACAATTGCCCCTGATACAGAACTCATAGACATCATTGCAAGCGTAAGTACTCTGACTTTATTCATAGATGTTAATTGTTTAGATGAAACTGCTAAAGCTTCCGTATTTCCTAAGAACATCATTTCAATTGAGAAGAATGACTCAAATTTAGGTTGTCTTGTTATTTTTGAAATAACCCAACCTAACATTGAAATAAATTTTGGTAAAATACCTAAATACATTAAAATATCGAATACTGGTACAACTAGTAAAATTGGTAGTAACGCTGAAACTGCCATATCCATTTTCCCTGGCCCTGGTGCTGTAAAGCTACCAAATGCAAATCCAATTCCCGAAAAAGCAGATTCTAAAAGCCATGATACGCCATCAGCCGCACCTTTAACGAATCTCGCTCCGAAAGAAAATTGTGTGAAGAACCATGCTAATACTAAGTTAATGATAATTAGTATTAAAACTGATTTCCAATCAACATTCTTTTTGTCTCTAGAAAAAAGAAAAGCGACACCAATGAATACCAACAAACCAATTATGTTGATGATTAAAAACATTGTTTATTGTCCACCCTTTTCGTTTAATTAAAAGCATCATTATTATAACATGCAACTTAAAAGTATGTTACTACATTTTTACATACTATTTACGATTTTTATATAAATAAAAAAACGAATAAACCATCAAGGCTTATTCGTTGAAGTTTCAATCATATACATTTTTACTCGTTAAATTTAATTATTTAGAATATTGATCAAATTGATTAATAGATTGATCGCATTTCATACTGATAGCTAAATATACGATATAACCAGAAACCAGTACCATGATTAAAGCATAAACTGTTAATACATAAATATTAGAAATAATTGCCGTATTAAACAGTACCAACATGAGTATCATGATTGCATCTATAATGCTTAATGATATGACACATACACGCTCCATTTTAACCCTTCTTTTCTCAATAATATGACTCTAGCTATTAGCTACTTATCTTGCGCAATGAGATACATCTTACTACATTCACTATATGAATTCAATACGTTTTCCAAAATATTTATAAGCTGATTATTCCTATCAACAAAAATAGTTATGATATAGTTTACAAGTGTACAGTCATTATATTTATTTAGGAGGCATTTTATCATGGAAAATTATCATTTAAATGATGGACAAGTGTTACCGCAAGTAGGATTTGGTACGTATAAATTGAACGGATCATCTGGTGTGCATGCAATCGTAAACGCATTAAACAATGGATATCGCATATTAGATACTGCATATAACTACGAAAATGAAGGTACTGTCGGAAAAGCGATACAAGAAAGCCATGTTAGTCGCGATCAAATTATCGTAACATCAAAGCTACCTGGTCGTTATCATAGTTATGATCAAGCCATTACTGCTATACAAGAATCGATTTATCGATTAGGTGTAGAATATATTGACTTATATTTAATTCACTGGCCAAACCCTAAACAAGGCAAATATGTAGGAGCTTGGAAAGCACTCATAGACGCACAGAAACTTGGCCTTATTAAATCTATAGGTGTATGTAATTTCTTAGAAGAACATATTGATACATTAGAAAAAGAAACTGGTGTACTACCTGCAGTTAACCAAATAGAATTACATCCTTATTTCAACCAAAAAGATGTACTCGAATATCATCAAGAAAAAGGTATTATAATAGAAGCTTGGAGTCCTCTAGGTCGCGCTTCAGAAGTTATAAACGATAAAGAAATTGGTAAAATCGCTGAAAAATATAATAAAACAATTCCACAAATCATTTTAAAATGGCACGTTCAAAATGGTATTGTCCCAATTCCAAAATCAACATCTAACGAAAGACAACTACAAAATTTAGATGTGTTTGATTTCTATTTAGAATCAGAAGATTTACACGCAATCGATGCATTAACAAAAGCTGATGGACGACTTAAAGATCAAGATCCAGCAACTTATGAAGAATTTTAATTCAAACTTATTCAAATTTAAAACAAACAATGAGACAAGGATGATTGAAATGGCAAAACGCGTAAAATTAGGTAAATCAAATATTGAAGTTAATCCAATTGGTTTAGGAACAAATGCTGTTGGTGGTCATAATTTATATCCAAACCTTGATGAAGAACAAGGTAAAAATGTTGTTAGAGCTGCCCTAGACAATGGCGTTAATTTATTAGACACTGCTTTCATCTATGGTCCAGGAAGATCAGAAGAACTTGTCGGAGAAGTCGTTGGAGAATACAATCGCGAAGATGTCGTTATCGCTACTAAAGGCGCTCACTACTTTGACGGTGATGATACGAAATTATCTAACGACCCTGAATTTTTAAAAGAACAAGTTGAAAACAGTCTTAAAAGATTACAAACTGGCTATATAGATTTATACTATATTCACTTCCCAGATGATGAAATACCTAAAGACGAAGCAGTTGCAGCTTTACAAGAATTAAAAGATGCTGGAAAAATTAAAGCAATCGGTGTTTCTAACTTCACTTTAGAACAACTTAAAGAAGCCAATAAAAATGGTAATGTAGATGTTATTCAACATGAATATAATTTATTAAATCGTGAGAATGAACACATCTTAGAATATACCGCAGAACATGATATTACATTTATTCCATATTTCCCATTAGCTGCAGGATTATTAGCTGGTAAATATGATGAGAATACAACATTCGATGATTTAAGAGCAGAAAAACCAGAATTCCAAGGTGAAGCTTTTAAAGAAAATCTAAAAAAAGTAGACAAACTTAGAGAAGTCGCTCAAGAGCATGGCGTAGACGTAGCGCATATTGTGTTAGCATATTATTTAACAAAACCATCATTAGATGTGATCATACCAGGCGCTAAACGAGGCGAACAAGTTATCGACAACTTAAAAACATTAGAAGTGAACTTAACAGAAGAGAACATTCAACTTATAGAATCACTCTTCCCAATAGAATAAGTATGATAAGAAGGCTGAGACATGAAAATTATCTCAGCCTTTCATTATGTGAGAGTGCGCTAACTTTCATTATTCTGAATTCTGGTAATTAGAGTGACGCACTCGTTATGGACATTTCTCGGAATTCTGTCTCTAACAACCTCTCTTACGGACATTTCTCGGAATTCTGTCCATAACGACATCCCTAACATGCACTCATTTTTTCGATAATACTCAAATACAACCTCACTATCCCCCGATTCACACAAGCATTCTCACTCAATTTTTATTTATCTAAAAATATTTTACATATGTATTTAATTAAAAAATTATGACAATTCCTTCATTGATATTGATTATCATTTGCAAATATAGGATAATAACCGTAAGTTGAAATAATTAGGAGGAATCATGACTGATGAATATTACAGACGTTACGATTATCGGCGGGGGTCCAGCGGGATTATTTGCGAGTTTTTATTCCGGGTTAAGAGGAATGAGCGTAAGAATAATAGATTTCCAAAATAAATTAGGCGGTAAAATGCATGTCTACCCTGAAAAAGTCATTTGGGATATAGGGGCACTTGCGCCAAAACCTTGTTATGAAGTTATTCAAGATTTAGTGCAACAAGGCTTACATTTCGGTCCAGAAGTGTGCTTAGAAGAAAAAGTTATTGATATTAAAAAAGTTGAAGAACAACATTTTATTATATATACAGAAAAAGGTCATGAGTATCATTCAAAATCTGTCATTATTGCTGTTGGTGGTGGCATAATTAAGCCTTTAACTTTAGATATTGAAGGTGCTGAGCGTTTTGAATTGTCCAATTTAAATTATGTTGTGCAGTCTATCCAGAAATTTAAAGACAAGCACATATTAATTTCGGGGGCAGGTAACTCTGCATTAGATTGGGCTTGTGATTTATCAGAATATGCGAAAAGTGTTACGCTTTGCTACAGAAAAGAGGAAATTTCTGGGCATGAACATATGAAACAATTATTAGATAAACTTGATATCTCTAAAAAACCAAGTATGGTTATTAAACAACTTAACAGTGATCCTAATAAACCAGTTATCACAGAGGTTGTTTTAGAACATGTTGATACAAATGAACAAGAAATCGTACCTGTTGATGAAGTCATCATTAGTCATGGTTTTGATCGTGAATCAGAGTTACTTCATAATGCACAAACAAAAGTCAATTTAGTTAATGATTTCTTTATTGAAGGTTTAGGAAACAGTCAAACTTCAGTACCTGGTATATTCGGTGCTGGGGATATCATTAAACATGATGCGAAAGTTCATTTGATTGCTTCTTGTTTCAATGATGCTGCAAATGCTGCAAACTTAGCTAAAAGCTATATCGATCCTGAAGCACAAGCAGGCGGTCGCGTATCGAGCCACAATGATGTCTTCAAAGAAAAAAACAAAGAAGTTATCAAAAAATATATTGCACAATCTTAATACGAACTTTTTACCTTCCAATCTGTTTAACCTTAAAAGAGATTGGGAGGTTTTATTTTGTTAAAAATACTAAATTTTTATGTACATATCATACTTGAATAATCCCCTTGAAACTTTTTTAAATAATATTTAACTTCCTCATCTGATAAATCTCGCTCATGATCTACTTCATTAAAAAAGCTTTGTCGTTCAATTTGTGCGTGTTTACGTTGCATCATATCACGATACTTTTTTGGCGTAACACCATAATACAATTTAAAAGAATAAATATAAGACGATACATTATAAAATCCATGTTTTTCAGATATGTCGATTATTTTTTCTTGTGTATGAATTAAATCATACGTGCTATTTAACAATCTGATGTCCGTTAAATAATCTTTAAAGTTCACACCCATTTGTTCTTTAAATAATTTCGAAAAATACGATTCAGAAATATGATATTTATCGGTAAATGTATTGATGGTTATACGTTCATTATAATGCTCATATATATAATCTTTAATTTCATCAATTATCGGGTTCATATGTCGGTTAATAATTGGACATTCTTTTGAATAAACCGTTAAACGGTCTCTATAAAATTCTAATATCGTAATAAGTTGCTTCATTATTTTTAAATTGCGGTTGTTTTCTTGTATTAAATATAAATCACACAAGCATATTAAATGGTCTCTTAAAGGAATTAATTCTGTTTGGTTTTGTATATACTGATGATATGAAAGTAACTCCGGTATCATCGTTGATATTAATGACTCATACAAATGAATTTGTACAACAATATTCCCTTCTGATACATCGAGTTTATACCACTCATTATGTTTAACAACAAACGTTTCCCCTTCTTTATATTGGTTACTATTCTCTTTGATAGTAACCATAACATGCCCCTTTAATACTACAAAAAATGAAATACCTATATGATTGCGATATTTAGTAGCAGAATATTTTAGGTATTTGATTTCATATATATTTCTCACAACAAATCTCCTAATTCTTTGATATCTTAATAAATTTAATCCAAATCCCATAAGTAAACATCGAATTACTTATGTAAAAATATAGAATTATAATGACGTTATTATAATTCGAAAACTTTAATCAGTAAATATATAAATTGAAGAAAATCAGATTAAGGTAAATGTTTTAATATTTTGAAAGAATCATACAATTTATTAAGTGAGAATATATTGAATCGTATCATCGAATTCCGCGAACGTTTATCATTCGATACTTCGACTTAATACAACTTCATTAAATGCAAAAAGAGACTAAGGTACAACTACCCCAGTCTCAGTTCATATAATATTATGATTTTACAACTTCTTGTCCACGTTTGTTCCAAGTTAAGATGAAACTTAGCATTGCAAGGACACTAATGATTGTCAATAATAAAAATCCTGAATCCCATCCGAACTTATCAACTGTTAGTCCCATAATGATATTAGCCATTACAGCACCACCTAAATAACCAAACAATCCAGTTAATCCCGCAGCAGTACCTGCTGCTTTTTTAGGTACATAATCTAATGCTTGTAAGCCAATCAACATAACTGGTCCGTATATTAGGAAGCCTATAGCGACTAATGCAATATTGTCTACTAATGGGTTTCCTGCTGGATTTAACCAGTATACAATGACTGCGATCGTCACACCTAACATGAATATAAATCCTGCTGGTCCCCTTCTACCTTTGAACACTTTATCTGAAATATAACCACATAATAATGTTCCTGGAATACCTGCCCACTCATATAAGAAGTAAGCCCAACCTGATGCATTTAAGTCGAAATCTTTTTCTTCACTTAAATAAGTTGGTGCCCAGTCTAACACACCATATCGAACAAAATAAACAAAGATATTTGCAATAGCAATCATCCAAACCCATTTGTTATTCAATACATATTTAAAGAGAATATCTTTTGTTGATAGCTCTACTTCTAAAGATTTCTGTTCTTTATTCGGATAATCATTTCGATATTCTTCAATTGGTGGTAATCCCATTGATTGAGGTGTGTCCCTAACTAGAATATACGAAACAAGTGCAATAATTAATGCAATAATAGCTGGATAAATAAAAGCACCTTCAAAGCCTTTTAAGTAACCAAACGATAATGTTCCTGTAATCGAAATACCTAATAAAGCTATTGGTGCCATCAATCCACCACCAACATTATGAGCGACATTCCAAATTGCTGTCTTACTACCACGTTCACTAACACTGTACCAATGTACAAGTACTCTACCAGATGGCGGCCACCCCATACCTTGGAACCAACCATTTAGGAAAAGCATAATAAACATGATAAATACACTAGATGTTAAGACAGGTATAAAACCCATCAATAAATTAACGATTGCCGTTAATACTAAACCTAATGTTAAAAATATTCTTGCGTTACTCCGGTCACTCACTGTACCCATAATAAATTTACTAAAACCGTAAGCAATTGAAATAGCTGATAAAGCAAACCCTAATTCCGTCTTACTAAAGCCTTCATCAATTAATGCTGGCATCGCAAGTGAAAAGTTTTTCCTTAATAAATAGTAACCAGCATAACCAAGAAATATCCCTATAAAGACTTGTAGTCTCAATTTCTTATATGTATCATCTACCTGTTCACTTGGCAGAGGATCTATATGTTTAGCTGGTTTCAAGAAATTCGCCATACTTTTACCTCCTATTATTAATTTTTTGTAAAGAATGTAAAGATTTTGTAAATTACAATTTATAATTTCATCATATGTATTGCAAACGTTAATGTCAATGCATTTTTATATTTTTATTAATTAATATAATTTATTTTTCAAACTTTTATTTAACACAGGTGTATTAAAATATGTTAAACTTCTACTATGCCAAAAATTATTAATCATAAAGAAAAAAAAGAACAAATTATTCAATATGCTTTTCAGTCAATTGTTGAAAATGGTGCAAAGGGATCTACGGTTAGACAAATTGCTAAACTCGCACAAATGACACCTGGACAAATTAGATACTATTTTCCAAGTCATTCAGAATTACTCAGTGCAGTTATGTCTGAAGTAGAACTAAAAGTAAGAAGGAGAATCGAAGCAATACTCACGTCTGATAACCAAGACACAATTGATAAAGTAAAAGCTTGTTTACTCACCGTTTTACCGTTAGATGAAGAGAGATTAGCTGATATGGAAGTATGGATGGCCTTTCGATATGACAGCCATGAATACGGACAAAGTACTTTAGATGATGGATTAGACGAACTATGTACAACGGTATTAACGATTTTAGAACGCGACAACTTATTAAAAAACAACAGCAATATACATCTTAATTCAATGAGACTTCACGCATTAATTGATGGATTAGCACTTCATAAATTGTTAAATCCAAAACAGACCTCAAATGAAGATATTAAAGCAATTGTATTCGAAGAAATTTCAAAGCTTACGAAATAAAGGAGGATAAGTCATGAATTTTATTGTATGGCTCATTATTTTTTGTGAAGTTGCATTCTGGGTCGTTATACTACTCGGACTCGTCACAAGATATGTATTCAGACAAAAAAAGCTTGGGCTCATTTTTCTAGCACTAACACCCGTTATTGATTTGATTCTATTAATCACAACAGCTGTTGATTTAATGAATGGCGCAACTGCCGAAACACCTCACGCGATTGCTGCTGTTTATATATCCGTTTCAATTGTCTTTGGTAAAAGTATGATTCAATGGGCTGATGACCGCTTCAGATATTATGTCATGAAAGAAGGTAGCAAACCTGAGAAGCCTAGTGGGTTCGCGTATGCGAAACTGTATGCGAAAAGTTGGTTCAAACATTTACTCTCTTACATTATAGGGACAGGTATTCTACATTTAATCATTTACTTAATTCATGACAAAAGTAGGACTGAAGCTATGGATGGTGTCATCCACATTTGGTCAATAGTGCTCATTATTGATTTAGCCATCACCATCTCGTATTTCATATGGCCACCAAAAAAGAAACAGTCAGAATAAAAGAACCTGAGCCATTTTTTGGCTCAGGTTCTTTTTACGTCTATTTATCGTGTTCATCTTCAATGTTACCGACAATATTTTCAAGTATGTCTTCCATCGTGATCATACCTGCTAATTTACCTTGTTCATTATGAACGATTGCGATATGTGCACGTTGTTTTTTCATTTTATCTAATACGTTTTGAATGGCGTCTGTCTCTTTGACATATATGATTTCGTGAATCAATTCAGTTATATCTTGTATGTTGTCTTTCAATAAATCTTTCGCATGTATATATCCAATAACATTCGTTTTATCATCTTGATACACTGGATATCTTGTATAATAACCATTTTTCACAAATTGAATGGCTTCTTGTTGACTAGATTTACTATTAATCATTGTCATATTGTCTCTAGAAATCATACAATCTTTGACAACAAGTTCATCATAAATAAATACTTTATTAATATGTTCTAATTCTGTTGATGAAATTTCTCCGCCTTGGTGACTTTCTTTAATCAACATCTTCAATTCTTCTTCAGAGTGATATAATTCAGATTCTTTCGCAGGTTTCATACCAAATAAGCTCAATATCATTCTTGCTGACCCATTTAAAATAAAGATAAAAGGATATAATAATTTGTAAAACAGTATAATCGGTCTTGCAAAGAACAATGTAACTTGTTCAGCTTTTTGAATTGCGATAGTCTTTGGCGCCATTTCTCCTACTACAACGTGTAAATATGTTGCAATAATAAATGCGCTTGCTAAAGTTAAGATATGAATAACCGATTCTGATAATCCAAAGCTACTATAAAGTGGATGCAAAATAAACTCAAATGTTGATTCTCCAACCATACCAATTCCGAGTGCTGTAATGGTTATACCTAACTGACATGCCGCTAAATACTCATCAAGATGTTCAACTACCTTTTTAGCTGGTTGAGCGTTCTTATAATTCTGTTCTGCTAAATAGTTAATTCTAGATGACCTGACCTTTACAATCGCAAACTCCGTCGCAACAAAGAATCCGGTTAAAGCGAGTAATACAATAAACGTGATTAAACTAATTGTGGTCCCCAATTATTAATTAATTCCTCCATATAATAAAAAATTCCAACCATATTTGGTTGTCTTTTAATTTTACACTATTTCGAATGATTTTTATAATAATATACATTTGAAATTACATTACTAAAGGGCTATACTAGTGTCTGATAAGGAGGGATCTTAAGATGCTACTAAATGTGTCATGTTCTCTACAATTATTCATACCCAACGATCAAATGAAATAATTTAAAAGAAGGGATTTAATATGAATAATTACATTAAACCATATCAATTCGTTAGTATTAAAGAAAAATCAGAACAGTTATTTAACGTTTATAAATCTGTAAATGATATAAAAACAATCGATACGTTTCAAGCTATAACATACGACCATATTTCACAGCTTTTTGAGGAAAAGCATTCTGAAATAGAAGATTTCACAAAAATCATTATGAATAAAAAGATTTCTCGAGCACAAATTGAGAAATTATTATTTGGGCTTAAAAGCTACGTCGTCCCATTTGAACAGCCTTCAAGTAAGCAACTTGAAAAGATCTTTAAAAAGACTAAAAAGTTAAAACAACCAGAATGGGATAACATAGACTTAAAAGAGTCTTCATATATAGGTTGGAATGATTCTGGTAAACAAAAGAAATTTATCGTGCTCTATGAAGATGATAAATTGATAGGCGTATCCGGCGATTTATCACCAACGATTAAGCCTGGAATCTGTAGTATATGTAAGAAAGAATCCAATGTTTCCATGTTTCTATCTACGACGAAATCTAAAGGTGATGGAACATATACTAAAAATGGTAATTACATTTGCCATGATAGTGAACATTGTAATCAACAACTCGATCAACTAAACGGATTATATGAGTTTATACACACCGTAAAAACAAAATAATCAATAAGAAAGCTGAGCACATCATCAAATGATGGCTCAGCTTTTCATTTATCGGCCTGGTAATCATGTTTTCGGACCGGTAAATTTTTTTATCGGTCCAGAAATTCACTACTAACCTTTACTCCCCTTGTACCTCACTATATCCATCCTTTTTCTATTGCTTTCTGCCATGCATCAAACCGGTTATCTGCTTCTAATTTATCTATAATAATCGATGTATAATTTCTAATTGTGCCGTCTGATAAATATAATTCTTTTGATATTTCTTTACTGGATAAGCCTTTGCCTATTTCTTTCAATACGAGTTGTTCTTTCGGACTTAATGGGTTTCTATCTTTAAACATTGATGTCATTAAAGATTCACTATATTCTTTATTACCGTCCATCACATTTTTAATTGTTTCTACAAGTTCATCTATTGATCGTTCTTTCAATACATATGCATCAACATCATTTGCTACCGCACTTTCAAAGTATCCTGGTCTTTTAAAAGTTGTAACGATGATGACTTTCGTATTTAAATTCGAATTTTTTACTTTTTTCAATACTTCTAACCCTGTCATTTTAGGCATTTCGACATCTAGTATCGCTACATCTGGCTCGTGACTTTGAATTCCTTCCAACGCATCTTCCCCGTTTGAAAAGTCCCCTAAAATATTTAATTCGTCATTCATTTCCATCAATTGAACCATGGCTTTCCGTAACATTTCTTGGTCTTCTGCTATAACAATTGATATCATAATGTGTCATCCCCTCTAGGCAATGTTATCGTCATTTTTAATCCTTTATTTAAATTACTTACTTTTAATTGACCTTTTAATGCATGAACACGATATTTGATACTCTTAAAATCATCTTCATCAATGTGTTTCATACCTATGCCGTCATCTATGATTACCAATGTTAAATGTTCATTTTCTTCAACGATTTCACCTGTTACTTTAGTAGCCTGTGCATGCTTAATGACATTGTTAACCGCTTCTCTCAAAATCATCGACAGTGCTGATTGTCGAGTAGGACTGAGTGACTGAGCTCGATCAGCATTTTTAAATTCAAATGATAAGTTCGCATTTTCTAACAATGTCTCCATCGTCTTCACTTCTTCTTCAAAAGACTGCAACTTCAAATCATCTACAATTGCTCTTACTTTAACAAGGGCTTCTTTAGATAATCCATTCACAGATGCCATTTCGTCTTTTGCTTTATTGATATCTTTATCCACTAACTTCATTGCAAGTTCAGATTTAATACTTAAACTCGCAAACACATGACCTAACGTATCATGTAAATCTTGTCCAATTCTATTTCGCTCTTGTTCAGCAATTAACGTATTGATATGTTCATTTTTACTTCTAATTTCTTCTTTTAACTGTTCAGATTCTAACGCTTTAAAATTTCCAAACATAATAAATATAATGACAATACTCATAGGTATCATAATAATTAAATAATCTCTATGATCAACTGCAATAATATAAATAGCAATCATAAACGACACAATATACATCAATACTTCGATAGATTTTATTTTAGTTTGAAAGACATATGGAATAATATAAGCTGCATAGAAAAAGAATAATAAATGAGAAGCATTAAAATAATCTACAAAATAAAATATACCTAAAAAATGAATCGTTAAAAGTATTCTTCTAAGTATACTTCATTTAGATAAATTTACATAAATCATCATTAAGTAACTTATCGTAAATAGAGCGGTAACCAATATACCGCTCCATAAAGGTCCTCTATGACCAAGTACTGTCAAACTCAATATCGGAAAGATGAGATAAATTAAGTTTGATGAACCTATAGGATTCTCTTTAATTCTTTCTATTAATGTCATTAAACCACTTCCGTCTTTTTACGTATAATCAATGCAATACTTATAAACAGTATACAATAAATTGCCAATATAAGAAGTGAAACAAAGTGTATACCACCTTGAGTTGTCACAGATAAAGAAAGTTCTCTTAAATTATAAGTTGGTGTTGCATAAGATACATGCTTTAGCCAATCTGGAAACTGATCTGTTGGGAACCAAAGTCCACCCAATACAGCAAGTCCTAAATATATGATATTCGCGATAGCACTAGCTTTTTGGATATCTTTTATTTGAGATATAAGAACGCCCATTGATAAAAACATACTAGACCCACCCCATAACATCAATCCTGAACCAATCCACTCGCTTGCTGACATTTCAACACCTTTATAAAAAGCACCTGTTAAAAATAATGCGATAATGGCTAGACAAAACATGCACATTAATTTCATTACTTTCCCTACATAGTAATAACTTGGAGATAAAGGCGTTTTGAATAAATTTTTAGACCATCCTATTTTCTTATCTTCAATCATTTCTAATGGAAACGTCATAATACAGAAACTACTTAAACTGAACGTCGCCATACTAAACATATACTCTTTATAAAATTTAGCTTCGTATTCTTTAGGTAAATCCAGTAGCGCTGTGAATATTAAATAAAATACTAACGGCAACATAATCGAAAGTATTAAATATGATTTTTTTCTCGTTAACAATAACAATTCAGATTTAAAATACGCCCATAACATATCTCATCAAACCCTTTCTTCATTTTTTGAAAATATCGTATCCATTAATGACTCTTTAATAATTTCTACCTCATTAAAATCAATGCCATAGTCTATAAAAGCTTTAATAACAGGATTTACATCTTCAGTAGTAATGATGAGCATGTCTTTAGATGCTTCAACCGAAACATTTTTAAGAATGTTCACCACTTCTTTTTTCGATAAAGGAATTTGAATCATTGTTTTATTTTCGCTATGACGTATCGCTCTAGGTGTACTATCCATAACAAGCTCACCTTTATTAAGTACAACAACACGGTCAGCCATTCTTTCAACTTCTTCAATATAATGAGAAGTATAAAATATCGTTTTACCTTCTTGTTTCATTTCCTCAATCACTTTCCAAAAATGCTTTCTCATTTCAGTATCCATCGCACTTGTCGGCTCATCCAAAATGACAAAGTCCGGTTTTCCAATAATAGATAATGTAAAATCCAATATTCTACGTTCACCACCAGATAATTTAGCAGCAAATTGTTCAAGTTTATCATTATCAAATCGTGTAATTTCTTTAAAAGTTTCTATCGAAATCGTATCTTTATAAAAAGACTTAAAAAGATAAAACAACTCCTTAACTTTCATCACATCCGGAAAAGCTGTTGTTTGAAACAAAATTCCCATCCGCTTCTTATCTAATTGTTGATTATCGCTAATAATTTGCCCGTCATTAGGATGTCTGTCACCAATAATCATATCAATCAAAGTAGACTTACCAGCACCATTTGGACCAATTAAAGCCGTACATTCACCCTCATTAATTTGAAAAGAAACATCACTCACAACTTTTTTCTGATTATAGATTTTCGTTACATTTTGAACATCAATCACAATCATCACCGTCCTTTATATGTTACCTATATTATAAAAAATCACACCACCCGTTATAAGTACAAACTGTCACGAATATCATATGACAAATGTCATGAATAGTTGTAAGATTCAATTGACAATATTTGGAATGTATAGATAATTTATTGTAAGAAGTGTTTGAGGATGATGAAGATGACTAAAATAACAGTAATAAATAAAAGTAATCACACAAGTGTAGTTCAAAGCATCAGAAATTATATTAAATGGATTAATAGAAATAACATATTAAATCAAAACATTAAAATTATTATCCATGATGCTCCAATAAGTTCTTATGGTTATCTTTCAGATTGCCAAGTAGACTTTGATAATCGTCATATATATTATTCTTTATATAATATTGAAGAATATCTTGTGGCTAAGAAGAGCAATAACATTATTGTAAACAGATTGGAATATGCACTTTCTGAAATTTTATATGATTTAAATTATCATATCGCACAATTCTATACTTTAGAGTACGAAAAAGTTACACATAAAGAACTCATTGATCATTTTGACCGATTTGAATATAACATTAGAAAATACAGTTATTATTTAACTTACAAATATTTATTTTGTCATAATAATAGTTCTACACTTTATAAAGATGGACTTACGTTGAAGTTTGATTCTGAAATAAGTGCTCATTTAAAGAAGGCTTTTGTACAATTTAGAAATTTCATTAAAAAAGAATTGGAATTCCCTTTAAAAGTTAATATTCATATTACGCATAAAGAACTCGAAGATTCTTATGGTTACTTCCAATATCCCAAATCTTTATTTAAGTATCCAAGAATAGTCGTTTCCACACATAGCTATGAACAATTAAAAAAGAAATGTCACTTTTTGATAGTGATTTAAACATTTTAAGAATATTAGCGCATGAAATTGGACATTATCAAGATTATATAAGTGACAATATAATTTTAGATGAAAAGATGAGTGAGAAGATAGCAGACAAATATGAAGATGAACTCATACAAAAATTTATTGATCAAGTTTATTATGTCAATTACCACGAAAACTAAATTGATTTTTAAGTACTAAATCTGAAACATAAATCATTTCAAATGGTATTTTTTAGCGCTAACTCCTGCGGGAACAGCATGATTCGAAGACTACAAGCTGAGAACATGCCCGCGGAAGCATGCGCATAAAAAATGTCGCCAAAGTCTAAGACTTTGGCGACACACTAAAAACGCTAAGACAATTCTTTTTGTCTTAGCGTTTTAAATTACTCTATTTTTTCTTACTCATTGTATAGTAAATCACAACTAAAATAACTAATGCTAATTGTGGTATCAATGTTTCGTATGTTGGATAAAATCCTATTAAATCTATAAATGGTAAGTGATTAATTGTATGTTGTGGTACTATGTTTAATATTTGTAATGTATGAATACTTACGCCTAATATTTTAAATGCCAATATAAATATGAATAATGACATGATAAAGAATAAACGATGTATTGGTATCCATTTTGTAATTTGGTTAAAGAAGATTGCGATTAACGCCAGTATGACGGATGCGACGATAATACCTAATATTAATGACCATGTTGAGATTTTCCCAACGATACCTAAATAGAAGATAATCGTCTCTGCACCTTCTCTAAATACAGATAGGAAAGCGACTAACCCGAAAGTAACGATACTTCCCGTAGACATGGCTTTATCCATATTTTTATTGATGAAGTTTTGCCACGAATCTAAACTTGATTTAGAGTGCAACCAGATACCTACGATGATCATTAATATCACAGATCCTATACCTACTAAACCTTCTGTTAACTCTCTTGTTGAACCTAAGTTTTCAAATATTGCTTTAAATATGAAAGCTAACGCAATACTTAATACAATACCGATAACACTACCTGTAACAATCCATTTTGATGCTTTTGTTTGTTCAGATTTACGTGTTACAGTAAGCAATGCCATAATAATGAGCAGTGCTTCTACACCTTCACGTAATAAGATTAAAGCTGCATCCCAAAATGTATAGCTCGTCTTAGAAATAGTTGATTTAATTTCTTGATTGAGCGTTTCTAACTGGCTACCAATGTCATCTTTATTATCTTCATCAAGTTGACCTGCATATTGAGGAATTTTCTGTTCTATTTTAGTGTACAACGCACCATTTCTCGTGCTAATTTCACTCTCAACATTTGGCCATGCAATAATAAATTGTTGTAAAGCTTGCTTTGATTTAGCTAAATCATCATTTTTTATATTTTTAATCGCAGTATCTAAATGTTCATTTAAAATATTAACATCTTGATCGCTTGTTTTAGCATCTGATTTTTTTCCTGCATGATAATCATCAAGTTCTTTTTTCAATTGATCAACTTGCATTTGTGCACTACTAGCGTCTACTTTATCTTTCGTTAATTCAATTCTTGTAAACATTAATGCTGTTTCTACTTGACCATATCTACCAATATCTTCTTCTCGAACAATTTTTTCATTCTTTGTCCAAGTCGCATTTAATTGATTGTTGATCGTTTTTGCCTTTTCAAAATCTTTATCTGAAATCGCCTTTGTTATATTTTTAATCAATGGCTGCATTTCATTTTGTAACTGATCTCGTTTCTTCTGTTTATCAACAGGATTTAATACTTTTTCATAATCAATTAAATCAGAAGTCAGTGTATTTAACGCACTTTCTCTATCTTTTTGAGACGTTGATTTTTCAACTTTTTCGATATCTTGATCTATTTTTTCCACAAGTTTATGGTCTTTTTTATTCGTACTTTGCCAATTATCTTTAATCTCTTTGAAATGCTTGTCGAATGCCTTTTCGTCTTTATCTTGTATCGCCGATTTAGCATCTGTCACACTAATATAAATATCACTTAAACTCGTTTCTGCTTTAGCGGTCAAAGATAACAGCATAAATAGTATTGCGACTAAACTAAATACGATTGAATAAAGTTTCACCTAAATATCCTCCTTCTTGGACACCTGGTAAACATAGAAAAATACCTGAACCTCGATGTGTAATATATTCATTTAATTTATCAATAGCACCCATTTTACTTTGGATTTTAATAAATTGTTCAGGTGATTTTTGAAATGATAGGAAGAGTAATCCTGCATCAAAAGCGCCTGTGTTTGCATTTATACCATCTGAATATGAAAAAGATCTTCTTAATAAATTCGTTTTAGCTGCTTTTGCTAAACTGACATGTGACTCTTTTTCTATCAAGTTCTCGCCATTTTTGTCTTTAATATCCGGGTCAAATGTATCAAATTCTTTTTCTTTACCAATTGGTGCACCAGAATGACGGTATCTACCAAATGTGGCTTCTTGTTCACCTAAAGCCGTTCTATCCCATGTTTCTAACAACATTTGAATTCTTCTTGCGACTAAATATGAACCATTTTTAGCCCAACCATCTTGTATAAAGACATATTCATTCAAATCACTTTTATTTTGGACATCAGGATTACCTGTTCCATCTTTAAAAGAGAATAAATTTCTAGGCGTTTCTTTCTTACCATCTTTCTCTTCAAATGAGTTAAATCCTGCTTGGCTCCACTTCATTGAAACTTCACCTTTAGCCACTCTAATTAAGTTTCTGATAGCATGAAAATTAACTTGCGGATCATCTGAACATGCTTGTATACAAATGTCTCCACCTGAATAGTTGTCATCAATTTGGTCTTTAGGAAAATGTGGTAAATCTTTTAATAAATCTGGTTTATGCTTTTTCAATCCAACTTTCTCAAAGAATGAAGGACTTATACCAAAAGTAAGAGACAGACGACTGGCATCTAAGCCAATCGCCTCCCCTGTATCTGGACTTGGTAACATTTTGTTTTTACCAAGCTCTTTTACATATTCACCATTCATTAAATGGACACTATAATTTGTCCATACTTTAAACATTTCTTTAACATCTGAAACTGACATTTTGTTAATGCTCAGAACGACAAAGTAAATATGTTTTTGTTGTTCTGTCGTGATGCCAGACTGGTATTTACCATAAAAATTGATTTTATTTTTTACGCCTTTTTTATCTTTAGCAAAGTATTGAGATGCAAGAAAAGTACCACCTACACCAGTAGAACCTATCAGTAAACCTGCACCTCCAACACCAGCAAGCTTTAGAAAATCCCTTCTAGCTATATGATTTTCATTATTAGACATCAATCATCACTCCGTAATAACAGCCATTTGACTTAAAGATTCCCCTAATTTATCAACAGCTTCAGAAAGTTTTTTCGTTTCATCTTTAGATAGTTTCGTATAATCTTCATATCCACCATCTTTAGTCTTATACTGATCTAATAATTTATTAACATTATCAAATCTTTCTTGTGTTGTGTCAGCAAGCTTTTTATCTTTATCTGCTACTTTATCTTTAAATATTTCAAAGATTTTTTCTGCCCCTTCAATGTTTGCTTTAAAGTCATATAAATCTGTGTGTGAATAAATTTCTTCTTCACCTGTAATTTTAGAGCTAGATACTTCATTTAATAAGTCGATTGAACCTTGTAACATTAATTTAGGTGTAACATCTACTGTATCTACTTTTGCACGTAATTCTTTCGTATCTTTTAATAATTGATCAGCTACTGGTGCCATATCTTTAGTAGTATTATCTTCCCATAGTGCTTTTTCAATTTTGTGATAACCTGACCATTCGTCTTCTTTATTTTCTTCTTTCATATCTGCTAAACGTGCATCAATTTTCGGATCTAAATCACCAAAACTTTCAGCAACTGGCTCAGATCTTTCATAATACATTCGTGCTGTAGGATAAATTTCTTTCGCTTTTTCGATATCGTCTGCTTTAACCGCTTCAACGAATTTTTCAGTATCTGCTAAGAATTTATCCAATTGTTCTGTTGTAAAATCTTTATAAGCTTTTGTTTCTTTAGAGAAGTCCGCTTTTTCAGATTTTTTCGTTTCCTTTGTTTCTTTTTTATCTTCATTTTCTTTCTTATCAGCGCTATTCCCACACGCTGTTAAAATTAAAGTACTTGCTAATAAAGTTATTGCTAACTTTTTCATCATAACACTCCCCATCTAATTGATTATCATTATCATCTTTAATTTATGCCTATAATGTGTAATAGTCAATAAAAATTTTATAGAATTCATGAAAAATACAAATATAAGTCTGTACCTATAGTATTTAGAAACCTTAATTTTTTTTAGGATTTCTTTGGAATCATTAATTGATAATGATAATCATTAAGAGAGCACAAAAAAACATAGGATAAAATGAATTATCCTATGCCTATTAATAAATTAATCAGTTTCTTGTTCGAGAATTTCTTTAGACTTGGCATCAATTGTAAATTCTGTTGATTCTTTATTACCTTCTTTTAATTCAATAGAATAAACAAGTTTGCCGTTATCTTCACTTAGTGACCATTCTTTAATATCACCTTTGGCTTTGTCTTGTGCTACTTTAAGTGCATCTTCAAATTTTGCAACATCAGATAATTTGAATGTTTGATCATTATCATCACTATCTTCTTGTTCTTTTTCAACATTCGTAACAGATTTATCATCTGCATTTATCAGTACTTTATTTTCATTAGTTCCATCAACTAATTCAACTTTATAACTCCAATCGCCTGTTTCTTTTTCAAACGATAGATCTTTCAGTTCACCTTTTGATTCTTTTTGAGCAGCTTTTACAGCATCTTCTGGAGAAACTTTAACGTCATCCCATTTCACTGTATTTTCAGTTGCTTTGTCAGAACTTTGATCATCATCTGTGTTTTGATCGTCGTTACTATTTTCTTTAGTTGTTTGTTCAGTTTTTTCATCATTTTGATTATCTTTTTTATCATTGTTATCATCGTCACTATTACCACATGCTGCTAACACGATACCTGCTGACAATAATAAAGAAAGCATTTTATACTTCATATTCTATTCCTCCTATGCTTCATATTCATTTAATATATAGACCTTCTTAAAATTTTTAAACATTTAGATTTTAAAAAATAGACAAAATACAATTAATTCGTTATGATAAAGAAACAATAAAATAGCTCGTAGTCTTATTAAGAGTAGGCGGAGGGAATTGGCCCGATGAAACCTCAGCAACAGGCGTATGTACTGTGCTAAATCCAACAAGTTTAACTTGAAAGATAAGAAGATTCTCTAAACAGCTCTTCTTAATCTTAAGATGAGCTGTTTTATTGTAACTATCAAATTAGGAGGCAATAAGTATGAGAACAAGAGACGATATTTTATCAGAACTATTAGAATTAAAGGCAAATCCACCAAAAAGCTTTTCAGGCTCAATAGCTAAGACCCAGAAGAAGAACGCTTTAATCCAAGAGTTATGCAGAGTTGAGAACACAATACTTCAACCAACTTCAGATTCTGAACATCAAAATGTTCAATTCGGTGACTTTGAAATTAATATTAAAATAACTAAAAAATAAGCAAAAAAAGGAGTAGGACTATATTTTTCGTCCTACTCCTTTTTTATGATTCCATAATGATTTGCATTGCTACAAATTTTGCGACTTGATTACCATTTGCTGCTGCGTCTATAAGTTGAGATGCCATGAAATCTTTACTTTCACCCGCTACAAATAACCCTGGTACAGATGATTCACCTAACTCGTTAATTTTTATTTTTCCGTTATCTTCTCTTTCAATATTGAGCGCTTTTAAAAATTCAAAATCAGTATCCCACTTCACACCAATTATTGCACCACTTCTATTGATACGTTCACTATTTTTAAAGATAACTTCATTAATTTGTCCTTCATGATGTTTAAATTCCGCTACTTCGCTTTCCACTAATGTGATATGTTTACTTTCAATAAACGCTTTATCTTCTTCAGTTAATAATGAAAAATCACGACTACTTATAACGATATCGTCTGTCCAATTGTTAATGAGCATCGCCATATGTTTCACATGTTCAGGTTGAACAGCTACTAGTAATGGTTGATGTCTCAATTCATACCCATCACACCATGGACAATAAAAGACAGATTTGCCGTAACTTTCTTTTAACCCTTCAATTTCTGGTAGTGTTTCTCGCAATCCTGTACATACCATAATTTTTTTAGCTTTATATTGTTGATTGGCTGTTTCAACAATAAAATAATGCTCTTCTTTCAATATGTTTAACACAGTGTCATTGATACGTGTTACATCATCATATTGATCAACATCATGTTCTCCTTTAGCTCTCAATTCTTCAGGTCTTACACCGTCTTGTGTTAAAAATGCATGTGAATGCTGTGTCACTTTATTTCTCGCATTATTATTGTCTATAACTAATGTCTTCTTCAAAGCTCTTCCTAATGTGAGTGCACTCGCTAATCCTGCTGGCCCTCCACCTATTACGATACAATCAAACATAGTATTTCCACCTTTCATAACTATTATAGAGTCGTAATATCTATAATTGATAGATAAAAAAAGATTTAACTTACATTAAATCTTTTAAAGTTTTATTTTTTAAAGCTTGCGTCATTTCATCTTCAGCTGTAGTTAATATCGCTTGTATTTTACATTCTGGACCGTGATCAAAACTATCTTCAAGCGTACTTTGATGACCATCAATTGCTGTAATAATATCATAGACAGTTATATCTTCCCAATTATTAACTAAGTAATAACCACCTTTTGCACCAGATGCAGATTTAATAACACCTGCTTTTACTAATTGCGTTAATATTTTAGATAAATATGTTACAGATACATTTAACGTTTCAGATAAACTTTTAACATTGATGGGTTGTTGGTCTCTTTTAGCAATTAAATATGCCAATGCATGTAACCCATAATCTGATCCTTTAGAAATCTTCATGTTACACCTCTTAATCATAGATATTACCACTCTATAATAACAGCTTTGAAATGAAAGTCTATTATTTAGCTCAAAATATAAAAATACAGAGACCTTTTTCTTCAAAAAGATCTCTGGTAATATGTTAAAATTCATCAATTTGTTCAAACTGTGACATGTATAAATCTTTGTATTTACCACCTTTATCCATGAGTTCATCATGACTGCCCATTTCTTGAATTTGACCTTGTTCGATATATACAATTCTATCGACATGTCTAATTGTACTCAGTCTATGTGCAATAATCAGTGAAGTTCGACCACGTGATAAATTCTTAAATGCTGATTGTATTTTATTTTCTGTTTCAACATCTAAAGCACTTGTTGCTTCATCAAGAATAATAATTGGCGGATTCTTCAAGAACATTCTCGCAATTGAAATACGTTGCTTTTGTCCACCAGATAATTTTGTACCGCGTTCCCCAACTACAGTATCTAAACCTTCTGGCAATTCATCTACAAACGTTCTTAATTGTGCTTGGTCAACTGCGTAATTAATTTCTTCTTCTGTCGCATTTAAATTACCATAAATAATATTATCTCTTAATGTTCCACCGAAAAGAAATACATCTTGTTGTACGACACCAATTTGTTTTCTTAATGATTCCAACTTATAAGATTTAATGTCTCGATTATTGATTTTAATCTTACCTTGTAACGGGTCGTAGAACCTTGGTAATAACGAACAAATTGTCGTTTTACCTCCCCCACTCGGTCCTACTAGTGCTACTTTTTCACCTTGTTCAATTTTGATAGAAAGCTGATTTAAGATTAATTTCTCTGAATATTTGAATGATACACCTTCATATTCAATTGTATCTGGTTCATCTATAAATTCGATAGCGTCGTCATTATCTTTAATTTCTGGATCCATATTTACAATTTCTTTGAAATTTTTGAATCCTGCAATACCTTTAGGAAATAGTTCAATAACCATATTAATAGACTCTAACGGTTTAAATAACAGATTTGTAATCATAATAAACGCTACAAATCCACCATATGACAACGATCCATTTAATACAAAATAACTTCCTAAAATCAGCACAAAGATTAACGTTAATTTTTGAGCAATATGACTAATTGACAAGTTCCAAGACATATATGAATATGCTTTTAATTTTGTCGCTCTAAAATTATCATTGACCTTTTTAAATCTTGCTAATTCGTGACCCTCATTTGTAAATGCTTGTACAAGACGCATACCACCAACATTATCAGCAATAAGCTCATTAAATCTCGAAACATTGCTAAATAAGTTCTTAAAAGCACCTGACATCTTTTGATTAAAGTAAATCGTTAATACAAAAATAATCGGTACAACACAGAACGTAATAAGCGCAAGTTTCACATCGATCGTCAACATAATGACAAATGAACCGACTAGCGTCATCACAGCTACAAACACATCTTCAGGTCCATGGTGAGCAACTTCTCCAATATCCATTAAATCGTTCGTTAATCGCCCAATGATTTTACCTGATTTTTGGTTATCAAAGAATCCAAAATTCATTTTTTGAATATGCTCATAAAGCTCATTACGAATATCTCTTTCAATATTAGTCCCCAGTTTATGCCCCCAATACGTCACGATGAATTTTAATACAGATTCAACAACGTATATGAATAATAAAAGAAAAACAAAAATCACAATCCAACTCCAATTCTTAGTTGGCAATAGCTGGTCAATAAATATACTCGTTATAAGTGGAAACACCAATTCGAGAATACCTACGAAAACAGCCGAACCAAAATCTAAGAAAAACAATCCTTTATAGGGTTTATAATATTGGAAGAATTCTTTCATAATGGACCTCCTAAATAAATTTCGACCAAATTTAATTATACTATAGAATTATATTTTTTCTGCACTTTTTAAGAATTTATTTAAAATTGTTTTTGTATCCGAAATAAAAGTGGTAACGAGTGGCGGGGGTGGATTTTCGGGTCGATATTTATTTTTATCGACCTGTAAATCCTGTTTTCGGGTCGATAATTTATTTTATCGAACTGTAAATCCCGTTTTCGGGTCGATAAATTTTTTTATAGGCCTGGTAATTCCATTTTCGGGTCGATAAATTTTTTATCGGTCCATATTTCTCATTTCTGGACCGGTAATTTTTTTTATCGGTCCATATTTCCCGTTTCTGGACCGGTAATTCCATTTATCGGTCCATATTTTCCGTTTCTGGACCGGTAATTTATTTTATCGGTCCGTATTTCTCGTTTCTGGACCGGTAATTCCATTTATCGGTCCATATTTTCCGTTTCTGGACCGGTAATTTATTTTATCGGTCCGTATTTCTCATTTCTGGACCGGTAATTCCATTTATCGGTCCGTATTTCTCGTTTCTGGACCGGTAATTCCATTTATCGGTCCGTATTTCTCGTTTCTGGACCGGTAAATTTTTTTATCGGTCCGTATTTCTCGTTTCTGGACCGGTAATTCCATTTATCGGTCCGTATTTCCCGTTTCTGGACCGGTAATTCCATTTATCGGTCCAGAAATCACACAACACAAAAAGGAAGAGGCAACGCCACCTCAGCGTTGCCTCTTCATCTCAAACTTCTATATTAATGCGTCGTTTCCTTTTTCTTGTTCTACTAATTTTTTATCATATATCTTAATAAATGGGAACCAAATTAAGAATGCTACAAATCCACAAATTAATGAAACAAGTACTGCCATTAGACTTCCTGCTGTTCCAATAAATGCCCCAAATCCAATCGGTGATGGCCATGGTACTTGTGCAATAATTGGTTTCACAAGTTCTAATTTAATTGTCCAATACCCTATTGAAGCTGATACCATTGGTGCTAGGAAAAATGGAATGGCTAAGAATGGGTTATAAACAATTGGTAATCCAAATACAAGTGGTTCATTAATGTTAAATAATCCTGGTGCTAATGATGCTTTTCCTAATACACGTAGCTGCTCTGATTTAGCTAAAAATGCGATAAACACACACAGTCCTAATGTCGCACCTGATCCACCCATAACCACGAATGAGTTCTGGAATTCTCCTGCAAATGGAATATTCGCCCCTTCAATATTTAATTGCATGTTTGATAAAACAATTGGTGTAATAAAAGCACTGATAATATTTGCGCCGTGAATACCTACAATCCAAAGTGCATGAATTAAGAAGTAAATCACGAGTATACCAATCCAACTACTTGTTAAGTTAACAACAAATCCAAATGGTACAGCAATAATTTTGAAAATATCCGTATCAAAAGCTACTAATATTCCCGTAAACGCCAGTATAACGAAAGCAACTAAGAATGCTGGAATTAATGCTGTAAATGATCTTGAAACCCCTTCTGGTACCGCTTCTGGCATTTTAATAATCCATTGACGTTTCACACATAGTCTATATAATTGAACGGCTATAATAGACATGATAATTGCTGTGAATATCCCGGTCGTACCTAGCCTACTGACACCATCACCAGACATTTCCCAACCATTAAAGATATTGACATCTTTTTTCATAATATTAACTAAGACCATTTTACCGTCATCCATTACTAACTGTGGAATGGCCATAAAGTAAGCAAACATAGACAATAATGCACCGTTAAGTGGATTAACATCTAAATCTTCTTCATCTGCGTAAATTTTAGTATATTCATAACCAATAACTAAACAGAAATACAAGGCTAGTATCCCCATCGTTGCTTTATTGGCTAACATGTACAAATCACCAATTTTTAAAAATGTGCTATTCCAAAATCCTTCTAAAAACGTAAAAGTCTGTGGAATAACGTTTAACACTAAAAACATTGACCCTACAATTGTAAAAGGTATACATGCCATACCAGCTGCCATAATCGCTCTTACAATTCTAAATGAAGCAATTTTCCCCATTGGACCCATTAAATACTTCTCTAAAAAAGCAAAAACTTTATTTTCTGATCCCATATCAAGACCCCTTTTCTTTGATTAATTCAGTGCATTTTCAAATCTTTGTAGTCGTTTATAATGCCAGTCTTTATTGTGTCGAATATTGTGTAATCTAAATAAGATGAATCCACTGATGCATAAACCACATACCAATATGCCAACTACGAAAAGTCGAGATGCTGATTGATCCACAATAAATGGATATAAATATTGGAATAATGGTGTGAATAATATAATTGGTATAAGCAATAGATTGACTGCGCTTATACTTAAAAAGCAATAATAAGTATATTTCGCTTGATTTGTATGATTACCATACATTCTGACTTGTTCTGCAACGCTGATCAAAATCACAATCATCAACACAAGTGGCAGTATCAATGCTAAAGAGCGACTCATCACAAGTGTAAAAAACCAATATAAATTAGAAAAGAAGAACAAAGCAGACATATATCTCACTAATAAAAATCGATTGAAGTACATAGCTTTGAGACTTGTTTCTCTTCTATTTTTTTCAATTTTATTTTTTGTTTCTTGATCCATTTTTCATCCCTCGTTTATACTGCATCATTTACTTTTTGATACAAATACAACATCTCAATTGCGACTTCTTTTAACGTCATTGTTGTCATGAGATGATCTTGTGCATGAACCATAATAATTTCCATATTAATAGACTCACCTGATGCATATTTTTGTAGTAAATCCGTTTGAGATTGATGCGCTAGCGTAATCTCTTGGTTTGATTCATCTAATAGTTGTTCCGCTTCTTCATAGTTGTTTTCACGCATCTTTTTAAAAGCATCATGTATATTTGTACGCGCAGTCCCACTATGTAAAATAATTTCAAAAGCAACAACTTGAATTTCTTCTTGTTCCATAGACTAACTCCCTTTACTTGTGATATTGACCAATCATATAGTTTTTAAAGCTGTTATAATCCTTACAATTCATAAGTTCAGAAATTTTGTCATCTGAATCTATGAGGTTCACGATAATATCGATGATCGTTTTGAGCTCATTGTCGTTATATTTTGAAGGTGATAACATAATGATTAGCTTAATATTTGGAAACTGTTCATTCCAATACACCCCGCCAGGCACAAGTGCTACGGCTATACTTGAATAATCTCCAACTGGCTGTGCTGTATGTGGAACAGCTACTTCATCACTGAATACAACTGTACTCAACTCTTCTCTATACCGAAGTTGTCGTTTCAACTTCTCTTCAAAACAAGGCTCTTCTTTAATACTTAATTGCTTGATCAAAAGCTGATATAGCTGATGTTTAGTGATTGGTTCTTCGATATAATTAAACGCATGTTCACTACAATATTGACTAAAGAAAGAACTATATTGTTCAAGTGCCATATTCTCTTCTAACACATGATTATATAAGAATTTTGAATCATGATGATGAACAAATGTATTAATTTTCTTAATATCTTGATCATTGAGTAATACATTCACTTGTATGACAGGTACTTTAAATACGATGGTTGATAAATCAATAGATGAAATAATTAAATCAATATTTTCTAATTTTTCGTCTGTTATTTCATAGTAACTAATCACATCAATGATATTCATCTGCAAACTAAATTCTTTTTCTACTCGAACCTTTAACATCTGTGCACTACCATAACCAGTTGCACAAATAACGAGGACATTTAACTTTTCTCTTTGGTAATATTTTTCAATAGCTGCAAGTAAATGTAATGTTAAATACGCCCATTCTCCTTCACTGACATCTTGGTCTTTTAACTCTTCTAATTCACCAAAATATTTTTTTGTCATCGTAAGTGACGCTTCATTTTGTGATTTAATGTCATTCAAAATCGGATTTTCCAAGTGGATATTATTGCGAATCCGTTTAATCAACGGTTGTAAATGGGTAACAAGCCCATACAATAATTGACTGTCTGACGACATTGGAAATCCAAAATCTGTTTCTATTTTTCCTAATATTTGAGACACACGATGAGATAAATCACTCTCTTCATCGCTTTCTTGTTGTTTTGAACCTTTGCTCATAATATGCAAACTGATATACTTCGCTTCTTCTTCTGGAAACGATATTTGATAAATACGTTCAACACGATTTAAAATTTTTCTCGCGACTGACAATTCATTTTCTGTTAATATCTCTTCATTAGAAGCAATTGTTTTTAAACAATGCCCATCTAACAGTCTTCTAATCATCAGTCCTAAATGTAGTACAAGATTTTGGAGTATATAATCTGATAAATATACTTTAGATTCTCTCGTTTCATCTACAACAATGATTGCCAACTCTTCCATATTAATTTGCTGCAAAAGTGGCGTATCTTGAAAATATTTATTAATAGAATGAAAAAAACTATTTCCTAAGAAATAATCCATTATAAAATGTCTTTTATCTCGTTCATCTCCAGCAATTACAATTCCATGTTGCTGTTTACTCACGAGTTCTAAGTTATATTGTCCAATAACCTTTTTTATATTTGCGATATCGTGAGATATTGTGGATCTCGAGATAAATAATTGTTCGCTTAATTGCTCAATCGTAATAGCTGTCTTATTAAAAAGTAATAAATTCAAAATATAATATTGTCTATCTTTTGAATCATTGATACTTTCTTGATTCACAGATTTAGTGCTTAAATATCTTTTTAAAAAGTTTTCAAATTCAATCATTAAATTGATTTTGAGTTGATAACCATACCCTTGTTTAGCAATCAAAGTTGCACCATTTTTTTCAATTTCAGGTTTAAGGGTTTTGATATATTTTCGAATCGTTCTATCTGAGAGTTGCAAGATCGTTGCAATTTCTGAGCTTTTGACAAATTCATTACGTCGCTGTGATAAATAACTGAGTATATCTATTTCTCTTTGACTAAGCATAAGCTTCCCTCATTTCATAGAGAATATTATACTGATTATTCTATGTCTTGCAAAATTACACTTGCCAATTTTTCAATGCCCATTGGAATTGGAACATACGCTTGTGGCGGGATATTTACTACTGGTTTATTAACTCTATCTCCAGCTTCTTTTAACTTTTTAAAATACATTTTAGTTTGTGGACTCACTAAATATAAATCGAAAGATTGTTTTTCAATCATTTTCCCGCCTTCATTTGCTGAAACGGCATCGACTTCAATATCATGTCCTTTTTCTTGTAAGTAACTCGTTGTTTTTTTAGCCATAAGTGATGATGACATACCTGCTGCACATATAATTAACGCTTTTTTCATAATAAAAACCTCCAAATGTTATAATTGTTCTCCGTTACTTGCAATAACTTTTTTGTACCAATAAAATGAATCTTTTTTAGAACGGTCTAACGTACCATGACCTTCGTTATCTTTATCTACATAAATAAAGCCGTATCTCTTTTTCATCTCGCCCGTTCCGGCAGATACTAAATCTATACAACCCCATGGTGTATATCCCATTAAATCGACACCATCTTCATCGACAGCTTTGATAAATTGTTCGATGTGTGTTTTTAAATATTCAATTCTATAATCATCATGAACAACGCCGTCTTCACCAAGTTCATCAATTGCACCGAAGCCATTTTCAACAATAAACAATGGTAAATGATACATATCTGTAAACCAGTTCATCGCATATCTTAAGCCTTCAGGGTCAATTTGCCATCCCCAATCTGAAGCTTGTACATAGTCATTTTTTACTAAATCACGTGTTTCAACATAATCATATTTTTCGTTAGATTTTTCATGTGAAATTGCGAATGACATGTAATAACTAAAGCCAATGTAGTCTACTGTGCCTTGTTTCAAATCTTCAATATCTTGATCTGTAATATCTAAATTGAAAGATTTATCTTTGAAATACTGTGTCATATAACCTGGATATGCACCATGAACATGGACATCCGTAAAGTAATATCTCTTTTGCATCGCTTTTTGAGCCATTAAGATATCTTTCGGATTACAAGTTGCTGGATATATTGGACACATTGCTATCATGCACCCTATTTCAAATTCTGGATTAATGTCATGACCAATTTTTGTTGCTTGAGCACTCGCAACCAATTCATAATGTGCTGCTTGATACATAATTTGTTCACGATTTTCACCAGGTTGATATTTCACGCCTGAATTCGTAAATGGCGCAAAATCTTCATCAAAGTTAGCTTGGTTATTAATCTCATTGAAAGTCATCCAATATTTAACTTTGTCTTTATATCTTTCAAAACAAACTGTTGCAAAGCGAACGAAGAAATCAATCACTTTCCTATTACGAAAGCCACCATATTCAGTTACAAGATGATAAGGTAATTCAAAGTGAGACAATGTTACGACAGGTTCGATCCCGTGCTTCAAACACTCATCAAATAAATCATCATAGAATGCTAAACCTTGTTCATTAGGTTCTTGGTCATCGCCATTCGGAAAAATTCTCGACCATGCAATCGAAGTTCTGAAACATTTAAAGCCCATTTCACTAAATAATTGAATGTCTTCTTTATATCGATGATAAAAATCAATTGCTTCATGGTTTGGATAATATTTACCTTCAATAACGCCGTCTGTAATTTCTCGATGTTTCCCGTGAGAAGCTGCAGTCATAACATCTGCAACACTGATTCCTTTACCATCTTCTTGCCAAGCACCTTCAAGTTGATGCGCCGCTACAGCACCTCCCCATAAAAAATCCTCTGGTAGTTTTGACATTGAAACCTTCCTCCTTTAATCAAACATTTCTTAATACAATTTTATTGTAAACGTTTTCATAAATGAGTAGCATATCGAAAAGTTCCGTAGTATTACGGAAGTCTTTTATAATAGGTAGATTTTATGCAGATTTGGAAGATTTATTGTTGTGATTGGACAGTTGATTATAGTGAGGTGAGGTTTTTGGGTCGATATTTTTATTTATCGGCCTGCAAATCTCATTTCTGGACCGGTAAATTTTTTTATCGGTCCATATTTCCCGTTTCTGGACCGATAATTTTTCGTATTGGTCCATATTTCCCTTTTCTGGACCGATACTACCTTTCCAAACAAATATGAAAAGGATGAGACAGCCCACACTGTCTCATCCTCTAATCCTAATTATTTATCTATTGATCGATCTTGCTATTCTAGATACTGTATGACGTTGTCCTCTTATGGCTTTACTTAATGCATATATGTTCTCGACTGGTGCTAATCCACCATATCCTGCATCTCCTATATGTTGAATATCAACGCCTAATGTTTTATTTTTAATAGCCATTTCTCTAATCGTCGCCTCATCCGAACCTTCTTGAGATGTACCGATTGCACTCATCACTAGTGCGCCATGATTATGTGCAACTTGAACAGCTTCTCTCACCTCTTCTTCACTGACACCCCATACTGTTCCAACTGCAGGCACTAATATAATATCTGCCCCAGCTTCTACAAAATTCGTTATAGCTTCTAAATTAACTACCGGCTCATCTACACCTGATCCGTGCATTTTACCCGCAATAATAAGTCCATTAAAATGAGATTTCCCTACTTTAATCGCTTCTAAAATATGATTGTTTGTAACGCCTGTTGCTGGATTCCCAGTTAAACATACAAAATCAAAACCTAATTTTTCAGCTCGTATAAAAGTTTCTTTAGTCGCTTTTCTACCCGCAGAAATATCCAGTTTAACTTCTGCCATATTTGCTTTATCATCAACTGGTTCTAAATTTACACCAATAGGTCTACCGACTAGGTTCTTTAAATCTTGAACAGCATTGCCAGTACCTTTATAAACTTCATGGTAAAGACCTTTAATCACTGGTTCATTGACATCTAAAGCATTCAGTAAAATCATATCTGCTCCAAAAGCAGTTGCCATTTCCGCATTTGTAATATCTTGAACTAGAGCAGGCGTATGTACGACAACATTCTCGCTAAGTACCGTTCTACCCTCACTCGCCTTAATACTTTGCTTCAATTCCTCTGATGAAAAGTTCAAAATATCAGACGTATTTGCACTAATTAATCGTTTAACCAAAATATTCACCCCTTCTTTTACTAACACAAACCAAAGATATATTTAAAAAATGACAAAGTCAAATAAATTTAAAAATAAAGTGTTGATTAATTAATTTTGATTGTTATAATTTAAATGATATTGATTATCATTATCATATATTTGGAGGGTATAATTTATGAAAAGATTATTTATATTTTGCTTATGTTTATTATTTTTCTTGGCAGCTTGTAATAGCTCAGATACTAAAGAAAAGTCGTCAGAAACAAAATCGGGTTCTTCATCTGATACTAAAGTATTTAAACAAGATGATGGGGAAAAAATCGAAATACCTAAAGATCCGAAAAGAATTGTCGTATTACATCCCACATACATAGGTGCATTAGTTGAATTTGGCCATAAACCTGTAGGTGTCATTGATTTTGTAAAACAAAATAAAACATTGTCTGATGCTACTAAAGGTGCAAAAATGTTAGGTCAAAATAATGTTGAAGACATTGCTAAAACAAAGCCAGATTTAATCATTACTACTAAAGAAGATAAAAACATTAATAAACTCAAAAAAATTGCACCAACTGTCCAAATGGACGCTATGAAATCAGACTACAAAGCTGCTACTAGAGAACTCGGGGAAATTGTAAATGAACAAGACAAAGCCAAAAAATGGATAAAAAATTGGGAAGAAAAACTTGAAAAAAATAAAAAATCATTAGGTAATAAAGTAGACGGGAAAACTATTACAGTCCTTCAATCATCACCAAAAGGTTTAACAGCATTCGGTAAAAACTATGGACGTGGTACAGAAATTGTTTACGGTGGTTACGGAATGATGCAACCTGAAAAATTAGAAAAAGAAACAAAGAATGCTTATATGGCAACTCCATCTGAAGAAGAACTTTCTGATTATACAGGTGATTATATTATCCTAGCAACTATGGGAGAAACACCACAATTCACTCAAACAACTAACTGGAAAAACCTTGATGCAGTTAAAAATAACCATGTTATCGAATTAGATTTACAACAAACGCAATATAATGATCCAATTTCTCTGGAAAAACAAAGAGAAATCATTTTAAAACAACTAAAAGAAATGAAATAAAATATTACTGATCAACATTTTAAGCACACGTATAAAGTTGAAAACTTTTCAATTATACGTGTGTCTTTTTATAAATATTAACTTGTTGTACCTCTTCTACTTTTTCTTTGCTTTTACTAATAGAAATGGTGGGAATTGTTTCAACTTATTAATACGTGCTTGATCATACATTCTAAATACTTCCTCAGACTGCCCGAGGTCTTTTACACATTGGATTTCAAAGTCATTTTCTATTAAATTATTGAGGATTGTTTCAATCGTATGATGATATTTATAAACATCAGCGCCTAACCAATTTGCTGAGCGAGAAGACTCATCAAAATAATGTTCCATTCGTAAAAACATCCCTTTGTCATCTTCTTGTGCGACTTCCGGATCTTTAGTGGATGTTTGTATAGGATGTTCCATAGTAAAGAGTAACGTGCCACCACTATTTAATAGCTGATTCAACTTCTCGGCACATCGTTTAAAATCTTCAATATAATGAAATACAAGAGAAGATACGATTACATCATACGTTTCATTTGTCTGAAACGCCATAAATGATTCATGATATAACGATACATTGTTAGAATTGAATTTTTCGCGACTTGCGCTAATCATATTAAGTGACTCATCAATTCCTGTAATATGTTTAGGATGTAACTTCAACATATGCGCAATCAAATGCCCCATACCACAGCCAATATCAAGTACTGTTTTGCCTTCTAAATCTGGCATTAACCGCTTCATTTCAGGCATTTCAACAACTTCGTTATAACTTAATGCATGATTTCTTTTTTGTTTATAGCCTTCAAAGAAATCATCTTGATCATAAATATTTGTCATTTTAATATCCCCCTTTTATTAAATTTAGTATAGCAATCATTTATATAAAAAATAGACTTATATTTAAATATTCGATATGATGTAGGTATAGTAGTGCCAAAAATAATTACATTATATATAAAAGAACCTGAGACTACCGTGGTCTCAGGTTCTTTGCTTTAATGTGCTAACATTTCTTCTTTTACTTCGTCTTTAGATAATTTAGCTGGATAATATGTTGGCCAGTTATCTAATTCTTTTAAGACTTTATCTTTATCATTGCCCGTGAATATATGGAAATGTGCAGCTTTTTTAGGATAAATATTGTGATCGCTAAATTGTACATATTTCGGTAAGTTATCGTTTGATTCACCTTTTAATTTAAATGTGTATCTTACGCCTCTATTACCTTTTTCATATTTCAAGATATCATAGCCATCGTACTCATATTCTCCAGTTGTTGTTTTACCTTCTTTAGTGAAACTGATTTTATTGCCGTCAATTTTGATGTTTTCGACATCTGTTTTATAGCCTTTATCATAATAAGCTTTATATTCTTTTTCAGACATCTTACCATCTTCTTCAGCTTTATGTTCGAAGACTTCATCAAGTGTGCCATCTTTTAAATATGGATATACTGATTGCCAGTCACCTTCATAATCAGATAGTTTACGGTCTTTTACTTGAGAATCTTTGAAATACCCTTTTTCAATTGCTTTATCATGAGATGCAGCTTTCTTATCATCTTTTGTTGTTATCTTGTCATTTAATGATTTTTCGATATTTTTAATATTTTCCTTCATTAATGATTGATATGAAAGGTCTTTTTCTTTTAATTGTTCTTTCGTTAAAGATTCCATATTATTAAATGTTAATGGTTTAGCATCTGTTTCTTTACGAATTGTGTCTGTAATTTTTGATGAAATATTGCTTTCATATAAGATATATTTCGCATCTGTATCTTTAATTTCTTTAACAATTTCAGTTAATTCTTTTTGTGATGGATCTTCAGCATTCATACTTTGAACACCTTTTTGAACAAACCCATAACGATTTGCTAAGTAACCTAGTGATTCATGAGAGATAAATACTGTATGGCCTTCATGACCTTTAGTAGCATCTTTTAATGATTGATCGATATCCGATAATTCATTATTTAATTTTTTATAATTTTTCTCATAATCTGCTTTATGATCTGGGTCTTTCTTGATTAATTCATCTTTAATTCCTTTAATCATTTCTTGGTCAATTTTAGGATCTAACCATACGTGAGGATCAAATCCACCGTGGTGATGATGTTCATGTTCGTGCTCGTGTTCTTCATGCTCTTCTCCATGTTCATGATGTTCATCTTCATCTTCATCGTGATCTTCCCCATGCTCATGACCATGTTCATGTTGATCTGTTAAAAGTTCAGATTGATCCATACTATTTTGAAGTGATAATTTTTTATCATCCTTTTTAATAGTTGAGGCAATTTTCTTTGCTACTGGATCTAAATCGTTTCCTGTATAAACAAATAAATCCGCTTTACTAGCGTTTAAAATATCTTTTTGCGTTGGTTCATAACTATGTAAATCTGTTCCTGCAGGATAAATAGATTCTACTTCTACATGCTTACCGCCAATTTGTTCTATAAAAGATTTCAATGGGTAAACCGTCGTCTTAACCTTTAATTTATCAGAATCATTATTTTTGCTATCTGTTTGATTACAGCCTGCTAATACCATACAAATTGCAAAAACAACTGTTAATACCCCAATCCATTTTTTCATTTCGTACACTCCTTTTACAAATAGTAACGTTTACGATTTAAAATTATATACTTATATCTATTAAAATACAAGACCTTATTTATAATAATTTTTTATAGTCTGTTTATTTTGTTTAGTTGAAAACGCTTTAGTATAATGGAATTAAGGCGTAAATTAAATTAGAGGACGTGTTTAAATGTTACAAAATAGAAAAATCATCATGGATTGTGATCCTGGGCATGACGATGCTATCGCATTAATATTAGCTGGTGCTCAATCTAGTCCATTAAATATTTTAGCAGTGACAACTGTTGCGGGAAATCAATCAGTAGATAAGAATACAACAAACGCTTTAAACGTATTAGATATTATGAATAGAGGCGACATTCCTGTTTCAGTCGGTGCGGACAGACCTTTAATCAAGAAAGCTGCATTTGCTGAAAGTATTCATGGTGAAAGTGGCTTAGATGGTCCTGAATTACCGAAAGTTCCAAACTTAAAGCCTACAAATCAGCATGGTGTAAATGTCATAATTGAAGAAGTATTAAACAGTAATGAACCTATAACACTCGTAGCAACAGGACCGTTAACAAATGTTGCGATGGCGCTTATCCAAGAACCTAAAATTGCTCATAATATAGAAGAAATCGTCATTATGGGAGGTGGAACGTTCGGGAACTGGACACCAACAGCGGAATTTAATATTTGGGTTGATGCAGAAGCAGCGAAAAAAGTATTTGAAAGTGGCATTCCGGTTGTTGTCTTCGGATTAGACGTGACACATCAATTATTAGCAGATGATGCTGTAATTGAAAGATTTCACCAAATCAATAATCCAATATCTCATTTCGTAGTTGAACTCTTAAAGTTCTTTAAATCTACATATAAATCGCTATTCGATATGGACGGAGGTCCTATCCATGATGCTTGTACAATTTTATATTTGCTACATCCTGAAATATTCACGTTACAAAAAACATTCATCCAAATCGAACATCAAAGTGAACTCACATATGGCACAATGTCTGTTGATTTGCATAATACTTATAAACAAGAACCTAATGCCTATTTCGCTACAGAAGTGAACGTAGACTTAGCTTGGGACATCATGGAAAAAGCATTAAAAAGTTATGAATAAAAAGTAAGAGGCTAGGATATCATCAATATCCTAGCCTCTTACTTTTTATTCTATTAAATCAACCTCGTTATTCTTCTTTCAACTCACCATCTACCATTTTAAATACTTTATCACAGTATGATGTCAGTCTTTGATCGTGCGTTACGATAATACATAATTTATTTAATTCTTTTGTTTCTCTTCTCAATATTTCCATGACTTCTATTGCATTTTCTGTATCTAGTGATGCGGTTGGTTCGTCTGCTAGTATAATGGATGGATTTGTGTAAAGTGCTTTAGCGATAGCCACTCTTTGTTTTTGACCGCCTGATATTTCACTTGGTAATTGGGTTAAGATTTTATCCAAACCGAGTTGTTTCAATAGCCTAGTATGTTCATCTTCATTCATAACGTCTTTTTTCACTTTTTTAAGTAATTCAAATTGTTGTTGAACGGTTAAAAACGGTATTAAATTACTTGTTTGAAGTATAAATCCGATTTCTTTTAATCGAAGTTTAGATAATTGTTTTTCATTATAATGATTAATATTTTGACCATTTAAAGATACTGTACCTTCTGATGGTAACTGTAGTGCACCCGCCATTGTTAACAGTGTACTTTTCCCTGACCCGGATGGTCCAATTATAGCAACTAGTTCTCCTTTTTCTAGTTTAAAGTTAGTTGATTTCACTGCTTCTATCGTTCTATTACCGTCTTTAAATGACTTTGTTACATTCTCAAATGCTAACATGATTCCGCCTCCTAACTAATGACTTTCAATGGTTCTACTTTTCGAATACTTAATACTGAGAATAAACTACCTAAAATTGCGACGATAATAAGCACGATGCCGTATAACAACATTGTTAAATAATCAAATTTGATAGGTACTGCCTCTGGTAAGAATGATCCTGTTAACATCGTTAATCCAAAGCCAATCAATGTACCGATTAAAGCAATAATTATAGTTTGACTCATGACTGAACGTGCTAAAAAGCCATTCGTTAATCCTTGCGCTTTTAAGACACCAAATAAATTTCTCTTTTGTAACGTAATAATGTATAAGAATATACCTATAACCATTGCTGAAATCGCAAATAAGAACACAATCATAAAGTTTAATGTTAAATTTTGCGCTTGATAGCCTGGTAGTTTCGTAATAAATGATTCAATGTCATCTACTTCTAAATCTTTGTTCAATTCAACATCTTTCCAATTTTTATCTTTAACGACCAGCGCATTAATCTTATCGCCTTTTAACATCGGATTTAATTTCCCAATCGTTTCATTATTTGTAAATAAGACAGGTGATGCATTAAATTTAGAACTTACTGAGAAACCGACAATTTTTAATTCTTCATCACTATTAGAAAGTGTTAATGTATCCCCGATTTTGAATCCTTTTGTTTTTAAAGTATGATCTGCAACGACTTCATTATCTTTCTCAAACAGTTTGCCGTCTTCTATTTTAGGCATTAGGAAGCCTTTTCCATCGATACCAAAGACTGTGGCATTCTCTTTGTTTTTACCGTCTGAAGCAATAACAGCCGTTTGCTTTAAGCCTTCACTTTTATCAAATTTGCCTTTTACATCATCTGTATTAATAGATGATTGTGCAACTGTTTGATTGGCATCTTTATTCAAAACAATCGCATCTGCTTTCCATAAATCTACTGCTTCTCTATTCATATTCATCAAACCGTTTGCTAACCCCGATAATAAGAATAAAAGATAGCTAATCATAACTAATACACCAATAATTAGACCAAACTTCGTCTTATTTCGTCTCATTTCATTCCAAGCTAAAAACATTCTGCCAGCCCTTTCCTGAATCTAAATTTTCTATTATTTAATTATAACATTATTATTTAATTATCTTAAAATAATAGCAACATTGTATTTATAAAAGTGTTACTGTATAATTGATAACGATTATCAATTAAGGAGGTGTAAAATTGGTACAAAGAGAAATTTGCATTATTGGTACACCACATATTCGGTTAGACCAAAGCAATCAATATTTTTTAGAATCCTATCAACGTTACATAGAAGATGCTAACGTCATTTTGAATAAATTACAGCAATACAATCCAGATTTAATCGCTATTGAATGGGATATTAAAAATAAAGGACAATTGCTTAAAGACTTTAATCAACTATCCCGTAAACATTTGCCGCTTCAACTAAACGAACATCATTTTTTAGCGATACCACTCGCATTGAAATTAAAATTACCAACTATTTTACCAATCGACAACAATCAAATGCAAACACGTAAGATTCGTGCAGCATTTGCAGATGAATACCTTGAAAATGATAACCCTATAATATACCAACTTTTAAATGAGGCAAAACAATGTCATCAAAATAAAAAGGCACAAGATTTATCATTATATGAACAATTAACTGAATATCACGATACAGTCATTCCTTTAGAACAAGTTTTTGCCATTCGTTCACTTGCAGATAGCCCAGGTATCGCCTTTTCCCTCGAATGGTCAGAACGTAATCAATTTATGGCCAACCACATCATGAAAAATGCGCTCAACCATGATAGAACAGTTGTCTTTACAGGTATGAGTCATGTCAGAATTTTAAAATTCATGATAGAATCAACAGGTTTATTTAAAGTCGTTCCATCAATAAATATATTAAAATAAAGGAGCATACATAATGAAGAAGTTACTTTTACTAATGGTCATCACACTTTTATTAGCAGCATGTGGACAAACAAAAGGAACAAGTGATTCAAACAGCAATAAAGAAACAGTCACAGTTAATCAAAAATATGAATTACGTGGTAAATACAAAGACGGTAGAGATGCAGAACAGAAAGAAGAAAAAGTCAAAGTCACGAAAGACCCTAAAAAAGTCGTCACATTTGATTACGGTGCAACAGATATCATTAAAGCACTCGGAAAAGAAAATAATGTAGCCGGTATTTCAATTGGTTCAAGCGACTCTATGCTACCTAAAGAATTAAAATCTTTTACGAAAGATAAATATACAAATGTCGGTGAATTAGGAAAACCAAATTTTGAAAAAATAGCTGAAATTGATCCAGATTTAATTATCTTTTCAAATCGTACAGCAAGCAGCGAAACATTAAAAGAATTTAAAAAAGCTGCCCCTAACGCATCATTACTTTATATAGGGTCAGATGATAATGCTGTCATAAAATCAGTATCAGATAATACGATGAAACTCGGCAAAATTTTTGGAGAAGAAAAGAAAGCTAAAGAACTTACAGATCAACTAAAAAACGAAGAACAAAAAGCGAAGAAATCAGTTAATAATATAGATAACAGTGTCATGCTACTACTTACAAGTCAAGGTGAATTATCTACTTACGGACCAGGCGGAAGATTCGGCGGCCTACTCTATGATCAACTTGGATTCAAACCAGCTGATAAGAAAGTTAAACCAAATCCACACGGCCAACCCGTCAGCTTTGAATATGTCGCTTCAAAAAATCCAGAAGTTATATTCGCAATGGATAGAGACAAAGCAACAGACGGAAAAGGAACAAGTAAGAAAGTACTAGGAAATGACGTACTTAAAGACGTAGATGCCATAAAAAATAATAACATCATTAACTTAGACGCAAAATCATGGTACTTCTCATCAGGTGGCATTAAATCCACAACAAAACAAATACAAGAAATACAACAAATCGCGAAGAAATTACAATCACAGAAATAATAAGCGGGGATGGTGATGTTGAATGTTTGGCTAACTATCATTATTCGGAATTCTGGTAATTAGAATGCCCTAACTATCATTATTCTGAATTCTGGTATTTAGATGGGCGCTCTCTTACGGACATTTCTTGGAATTCTGTCCCTTACGACATTCAAACTTTATCATCTTATATGACGAAAAACGCCACTGGCTCCTGCCAGTGGCGTTTCTTCTATTAATATATCTTCCTTACCTAACTACATGAATATCTGTAAATTCATCTAGTTCATCATAACTAGTTGTTGAGAATTCAGATATAACGGCACCTTCTTCTCCTGCTTGAAACCAATGTTTTGTATGTGATGGGATGGTATATTGTTCTCCTGGCAATAATTGTACTTCATGAAATACTGTATAATATTCAGCCTTTCCTTCTGGTATCTTCGCTGATAATTCACCAACATTTCTTTCACCTTCTACATATAAATATACTTCTCCTTTTCTACACCTAAAAGTTTCTATTTTACCTTTCTTCCCTAGTTTGTCTGGATGTATATGTTCTGGGCATGTTTGACGTGGCAACAACACCATTTCTTTAGCGCAATAGCCATTATCATTAACGTAAACAATTAAGTTAAGGCCTTCTGTTTCAATATGATTGAGTCCAAAGTCAGCATATTCTATATTTTCAATTTCATAATCTGTAAAATTTATATTCGATGACAAAAAATATTCTTTCACTTTATTCTTATAATGACTATTCATAACTATCACCTTTATTATGATATTTTAAGATCGTCCCATGAAATCTCTTCTTCTTGTTTTTCTTTAACGACTACTTCAGCATTTACATCTACTCGTTTTTTCAATATTAATATTGTAACTGCTGTTGCTAAAGAGCCAATCAGTAATGCGAAAATAAAACTAAGAGGATTAGTCATAGTTGGTAATGCAAACATACCTGATGCTGGAATATGACTATCTGCTCCCCATAGCATACTGAGACCTCCACCAATAGCTCCACCTATTCCCGTAGCGATAATATTTTTTCCTAAGTCATTTAAAATAATTGGAAAGCACCCTTCAGTAATTTGGCATACACCCATCGGAAAGGCAGTTTTTAAAGTTGTAATTTCTTGTTTATTAAAAATATTTTTGTTAACTACTTTTCCTATAAAATATGCCATCGTTAAACCAAATGGTGTCACCATAGATGCGAGTATAAGTACAGTAACTGGTTCATAGATACCTTCTGAAAATAATGCGAATACAAATGCAAACACAACTTTATTAATTGGTCCTCCATAATCTATAGAAGATAATATACCTATTATTGCACCATATAAAAATAGTGAAGATGTATTTAAGTTACCTAAATATGTTGTAATCAATTCAGTAAACCAAGTGATCGGTGTACCAACAACATAATACATAATAACACCAGCAATAAAAGTACTTAAAAAAGGAAATACAAGCGTTGGCATGAGTCCTTCCATCCATGATGGAACTTTAATGTAAGTCGTTAATAAGACAACAACTATTCCAACAATATAACCACTTACGAGTCCTCCAAGAAATCCCGCTTCAATACCAGATGCAACCATCCCTACAATTAATCCCGGTGCAATTCCCGGTTTATCTGCAATAGAGTACGCAATAGCTGTTGATACAATCATGGGCAATAGACTCAACCCATATCCACCCATTGTAGTCATAGCATCAGAAAACTTAAATCCTTCTTTAAAATTCTCTATTTCTTGACCACCTGTTAAGTTCCCAATTGCTAACAAAAACCCCGATGCAACAATGATTGGTAAAAAGAATGAAATTGCCGTCATTAAATGTCGTTTAAATCCAATTTCTTTGAGTATCATTATTTATCAAACCCCTTTTTGATTTAAATCGTCAACTCTTCTAACTTTTCAACTAACTTTGTTGGTGATTTAACAACTAAACTCGTTGGAACTTCTACAACTTTCTTCCCTTCAAATCTTTCCCGTCCACCTATTTTAATATCCGCTGCAATTAATACCACATCTGCATTATTAATATCTTCTTGTTTAAGTTCATCTTGTGTGCCCGATAATCCTTGAGTTTCTAAACTAATTTCATGTCCTCTATCTTTTGCTACATTTGTTAACTTTTCTTTTGCTATATATGTGTGTGCAATACCTGCAGTACATGCTGCAATACCTACTATATTCATAACATCCACCCCTTAATATAAATTTGCTTTATTAACTGAATTAAATAAGTTTATTTTTTCTACAGCAACTTTCTTAGTTTCTTCAATACAAGATGGGAAGAGCACATTAGGTTCTCTCGCTTCACTATCTTGATTGTCTAAAACATCACGTAGTTTATTCGTAAATGCAATTTTAATATCACTTGAAATGTTAATTTTATTAATTCCGAGTTTAACTGCCTCTTGAATTTCATTATCCGGATTACTTGATCCTCCATGAAGTACTAATGGTATATCTGTCAGATGACTTGTTTCTTTCAAAATATCTAACTTTAATTCTGGTTTCATGTTTTTAGGATATATACCATGCGCAGTTCCTATAGCAATTGCTAAACTATCAACACCCGTTCTTTCAAGAAATTCTTGTGCAGTCGATGGATCTGTATAGATCACTTCAGACACACCACCTTCAACGGTATTACCCGTATCGCCAATCGTTCCTAATTCCGCTTCTACCGATACACCAACAGGATGAGCAATATCAACCACTTTCTTAGTAACCGCGATATTTTCTTCAAATGGTAAATGAGATGCATCAATCATAACTGAAGTAAAACCTAATTTAATAGCATGTATAACTTGTTCATAGCTAGCACCATGATCTAAATGAATACACACAGGCACTTTACTATGATCTGCAAAATATTTAACTTGAGCAACGAAACTATCTGTTAAAAACTTTAACTCATCTGGATGAATCGCAATCATAACTGGTGATTCAGTTTCTTCACAAGCTTGCATTACTGCGTCTAATAACTGTCCAGAACCTGCATTAAATGCTGGTACTGCGAATTTGTTTTCATTAGCTACTCTTAAAATTTCTTTACCACTGATTAACATATTAATCTCCCCTTATGCATTTATAATTAAATCGTATAATTCTTCTTTATTATTGATTTGTTTTATTGCATTAATGAATGATTCTCTAGCTAATAATGTCGCCACTTTTTGCAATAAGATGATATGTGTTGTCGTCGCATCTGTATCTTTTACAGCAAACAATATGACAACTTCAACAGGTTCTTCATCTAGCGTTTCCCAAGCGATTTTATTTTTTAATGTCGCTATTGCGACAGTTGTTTCACCTACAGATCCAGACTTCCCATGTGGTATTGCAATACCGTCTCCAATACCCGTTATGCCTTCACTTTCTCGTAAATATATATCTTCTAAAAATTGCTGTTGATCTTCAATATATTGTTTGTTTTTTAATAAGCTACATAAATCTTCTAATATAGCTTCTTTACTATTTGCATCGCTTTTTATAATCATTAAGTCTTTGTTGATGATAGTTTTTAAATTAATCGTATCTTCCATTTAACTCAACTCCTTTAATGAATAATCAATTAGATCTATATCCTTGTCAGAAAGCACTGGACTGATGCAAATAACTGGTTTCTCAAAATGTTTGTTATCTACTCTTATTGTTGAAAATATAATATCTACTTCTTCCTCAATGAACTTACTGTTCTTCTGCATTTGTCTATGACTCATAGTCGATATTATTTTTAAATTTGGAAAACTATTTTTCAATCTAATTTGAAGCAGTTCAGAAGTCCCAATACCAGTTGAGCAAACAAGCAATACTTTCTTTCTATGTTCTTTTTCTAATTTGAATTTTTCAAAATACAATGAAATATATCCTACTTCCGCTTCATCAATATCTGCATATTCATTTAAATGTTTGTTAATACCTTCAGATATTTCTAACAGTTTAATAAAAGTTTCTTGATATTCTAAAATCAATTCTTTCAACATATTATTTTCAAGCTTTATCCCCATTCTTAGCCTTCCTATCATGGGCAATATATGGTTATATAAATCTTGATATAATTTTTCTTTCTCATTTACATCACTTTTTTCTATACCGAAAAATTGTGATACAAATTCAAGGGTTATTTCATTTGCATTAAATTTATCCTTTTTCATATACTCTTTTTTCTCGATATTTAACGAATACAAGTTTTGAAAAATGAAGAATGCTTCTAATTCATGTAATTCGCAACAAAGATGTTTACTTAAATTATGCGAAAGAATATCTGCTGTTTCTTTTATATTTTTATTTCGTTGCATTTTATCCTTTTCTTCATCATCTAAAGCATCTTGGTTTTGTAATTGATTGACTTTACCTTCTCTATAACGTTTCAACACCATATATAAATGAGTAAATATGTTGACGTCATATGGGTAATATAAATTTACGTTTAACTTTTCTTCTATAAGAAGTATTTGATGATCTAGAAAGTGTTTATCTGATGCATTAATATCTAAGCCCATATCATCTAGCACTTGATTTTTATTTATTGAAAGCAGTATCGCATTAATAGCGCGTCTTATATCAACTTCATTACCTTTTACATAAATGACGTTATGCATATTGTATACATTAATATCAAAGTCATTTAAATATTCGATGATACTTCTAATTCTTCTTTCTTCAGTACTCTCACTAAAATAACTTTGACTAAAAATATGATTTTTCCTTAACTTTTTAGGATGTTGAAATAACAAGTTCATCATAATCTCTAACAAGAAATTTTCTTCTTTGATTGTCACAATTGAATAAATGTTCTTATCAATATAAAATTTATTGATTTTATAACCTTTGCCAGTTTCAGACTCTATCATCTTCTCACCATATTGTTCTTCTGTGACTTCATTAATTTTCTTAACAAGTCTATAGATTGTTTTAGATGAGACTAATAATTTATTAGATACATCATTGGAAGAGATAAAATCGTAAAAGTTTAACTGATTGATGAGTTGCTCTTCCTTAGAGCTGAATAACATGTCATCACCTCCTGTTAAGTGTCATTATACTTTAATTGTAAACGTTTACACTTCAATATCTGTCCTTAACTATGGACAATTTATTATTCACTAATAATTTATTGAGTATTCAATCGCATCAAAAAAAACGCCACTGGCTCCTGCCAGTGGCGTTTTCCTTTATCTATTCTGTTTCACTTTCATAACATATCCAAACAATCCGATTCCCCACAATAAAAATAATGGATCCCACACGAATGCTTGTCCGAAGGTTGTAAAATAGTTATGGTTCTCGATTACTTCACACATCTTTAATATGCCAATTATCATGTTTAATCCGCCATATATCATGAGAAAAATACTTCCAATTAAAGATATGATATATATTTTCTTATCAAAATGATTTGTTAATGTTAATGGCACGATGGTCGCTAAAAATTTAAATACCCCTATTATCAACAGCGCGATGTTAATCCATATGCCAAACTGTGCACTTAATGTAAAGACCCATGATCCAACTGTTATGAGACCCGCTTCTCCACCAAGTCCCCAATACAATGAAAATAGCGCATGCACACTACCTGCTATGATAAATAATGATATATACTTTTTCATTTAATCACCTATTATAATCATAAATTTTCTTCGATATATGTTTTTATATTTCGATAACTTGTATTGTATTTTTAATTTCAGTTGCTAAATCAGTCGTTCGCCACTCTCTTTGATATCCGAGACATGGACATATATATTGAATACCACTTTCTTCTATTATATTACGGAAATGCACATGCCCCATAATGCTGTATTTGATCGGATAAGCTTCATAAAATTTATCAAAGTCTGATGTACCTATAAATGCGTTAAAATAATCAAAAATTCTATGTGGCATTGGGACTGCAAATTTTCGATTGGTCACAATATGCGTCATTAATATAATATTTTTATCTTTTACCTGTTCTAAATCATTTTTTACGGATTCTGCAGCTAATCGAGACATTTCTAAGTCTGATTTTCCCCAATCGATATGTTCTTTATCTAACCATGTAGAGCCGTAATATTTTCTCCGTTCTAGCCTTTCCATACTAAATTTATTTTGATCTGCAAAGCTATAATCATACCAACCACTATGCCCGACAATCGCCCAATCTTCATTCACAATGTATGGACTTGCTATGATACTTTCAGGTTGTGCTTTATAATATTCAAAAATTTCATATGAACTTTTTTCTTCTTGATCTTTTTTCCAATAATCATGATTGCCAGGTATAAACAGCACTTCAACTTTAGAATGACGCTTAACATTTTGAACAAACTGCATCGTCTGTAAATAATGATTTGAAACATCGCCCGCTATTAATAAAAGGTCTAAATTCAAATGTGTAATTTCATGCGCTAAAATATACTCAAAATCTTGAGGATAATAATCTTTACTTCTATCTATATGCAAATCTGAAATGGTACCAATTCTCATATGCATGACCTAGCTTTCTTTAAAATAACGTTGTATATCAATTTTATATTAACATATTCTATCCATGTATCCTTTATAATAGAATTATGTTTTAAATAGGAGGTTATTAGTTGAATATTTTACAATTTGAAGACTACTTAAAAATAGATACAGCATCTTTTAATCAAGTAGATTTGCGCACTTTGAACCACTATATCGAAAGATTTATGTACACTGTACCTTTTGAAAATATTAGCGTTCAAAATAAAGAACCGATATCAGTAAATGTTGATGATTTATTTAACAAAATTGTTCATCGCCACCGTGGTGGATTTTGTTATGAATTAAATACGATTTTTCAATATTATTTAAAAGAGAAAGGATTTAAGGTTGATCGTGTATCAGGAACAATTCATACACCAGATGACAATTGGAGTAGAGACGGTTCACATATGTCGACAATCGTACATTTAGATCAACCTTATATTGCAGACGTAGGATTTGGTGATTTACCAACAAAAGCTATTCCAATCTCTGATCCAGATAATATTCAAGTCATTCATGATGTTAATGGTCATTATCGTGCTATTTTAGACGAAGATAATGTCATTCACCTTCAAAAGCAGTTAGATGACCAATCATGGCGCACATCTTATTTAACAAATGAAATATGTAGACCGTGGGACTTCTTTATAGAACATTTGGATTACAATGTACATCATCCTGATTCAATATTCGTACAGAAACTTATTATTACAATGGCTAAAGAATGTGGTAGAGTAAGCATGTCTTATGATCATTTAACCATTACGTCTAAAAATCATAAACAAAAAGAAAGTTTCAAACGTGATCAATATAAAACCATATTAGAAAAATATTTCGGAATAGTTGAGTCAATTCATACTTTAGAAAGTTGAGGTTTTAAGTGTGATATCAAATAGTGAATTACAAGAACTAGATTTATTTGATTTAATGAGTGAACGCCACGGACTTGTACGTTCAAAAATAGAAAATATGTGGAACGAAACACATGACATGCATATTTCAGGATCTGAATGGTACATTATGGCTAAAATTTATAAACATAAAAGAACGATGGCATATATTAACAAGCACGTTAATATCTCTAGACAAGCTGTTCATAAATTTGTAAAACAATTAAACGACAAAGGCCTTGTCGATATACAAGATGTTGAAGGCAACAAGAAAGAAAAGTCCATACAATTAACTGCTCTCGGAGAATCTTGTTATCTTGAAAGTAAACAACATAAAGCGTTGTTAGAACAGCAAATTATAGAATCAATTGGTGAGGAAAACGTTCATAAATTAATAGAAATTATGAAAATGGATTGGAAAATAGAATAACTTTTCGTAAACCTAGTTGACAATATAACGAAATTTCTGCTAAAGTAAATGAGTTATTATTTTAATAATAATACTATTAATTCAAACTATGCTTTTGCTAGTTGCATACGCTCTCAGCAAAATATTAATACACATTAATAGTGTATTCACTAGTAGAAGGAGATTAAATAATTTATGATCAAAGCAGAAGTAGAAGTTAAAAGTCCAAAAGCAATGGCTTTAATATTAATGTTAGGTGCATTTATAGGCTTATTTGGAGAAACAGCATTAAACATGGGTTTAACAAATGTTATGGAAGATTATCATATAAGTGCAACATTAGCTCAATGGTTAACAACTGGTTATCTATTAGTCCTTGCTATACTCGTACCAATTTCCGCCTATTTAACACGTTGGTTTACAACACGTCAGCTTGTTTTAGGTGGATTTATTATTTCATTGATTGGTACTTTGTTTGCAGCCTATTCACCTATCTTTGCCATATTGATGATTGGGCGACTCATTCAAGCTATTGGAACAGGTATTATCCTCCCTGTTATGATGACCGTTATGCTCACAATATTCCCAATCAATAAACGTGGTATCGTAATGGGTATAATGGGGTTAGTTATTACGCTAGCACCAGCTATCGGACCAACGCTTTCTGGGATTATTATTTCAACATTAAGTTGGCATTTTATTTTTTGGTTTAGCGCATTATTTTATATCATTTTATCCATTTTCGCATACACTAAAATTAATAATGTCTCAGAAATTACGAAACCAAAAATCGACTTTATCTCTATCATTTTATCTACCCTTGGATTTGCAGGATTAATTTACGCATTAAGTACGATGGCAGAAGTTTCAATCAGTTCTCCTGTCATATGGTTACCACTTATCGTTGCGGTAATAGCGTTAATACTTTTCTGTATGAGACAATTAAATATGAAAGAACCTATGTTAAATCTATCGGTCTTTAAACATCCAATGTTTACGTTAGGTGTCATAATGATTTTCTTATTAATGTTGGTTATATTATCAACAGCTATTTTATTACCTATTTATTTAAAAGGCAGCCTACTTTTATCAGCTGCACTTGCTGGTTTAGTTCTATTACCAGGAAATGCAACAAACTTTGTATTATCTCCAATTATCGGAACAATGTTTGATAAATACGGCGCAAGATATTTTGGTATATCTGGATTTTTATTAATATTAATTTCGAGTATTGGATTTACAATCGTACTCTCATCATCAACACCTGTCTGGGTAATCATTTGCTTATTCATTGTCCTATTTCTAGGTGTAACGATGGTTATGATGCCCGCTCAAACGAATGGTCTTAACCAACTACCGCCAAACTTGTACGCAGATGGTTCAGCCGCTATGAATACATTAATGCAAGTTGCAGGTTCTGCTGGTACCGCACTAGCTATAACACTGTATACTATCGGACAACAACAAGTAACAGGTAGCTCAAGTGATTTAAATGGAAGAGAAATAATCGCACATGCTGTACAATTTGTATTTTATTTTATAAGTACAGTTGCAGCATTAGGACTCATAACATCATTATTTGTTAAAAGCAAACATTAAAAAAAGCCGCAGACGTCATAAACGTCTTCGGCTTTCTACATATATTATATTAATCTGTTTTTATTTTACCTTTTTGTAATTCTTGTTCTGTCCACCATAATGCATCTTCAGGATTCTTAACAACATGTTCGAAATCTTTTTTAGAAGATACTGTTGGATAAGATCCTTTTAATGCTTTACCTGATGTTGTTTCAAACAAGAATAATATCGTTACAAATCCTATAACACTTACAGCTGTTAAATAATAAGCTGGTGCTAATGGATTTTGTGTGACATGCACTAACCATGTTGAAACTAATGGCGTTGTACCACCAAATATTGAAACAGATACATTAAATGTAACTGCTAATGTACGGTAACGAACATCTGTATAGAAAATACTTGGTAATAAACTTGGCATTGCACCTTCATATGTTGATAAGAAGAAGCCAAGAATAAAGATACCTAATGAAATAAACATTAATTGGTTAAGTCCTATGAAATAGAATCCTAACATTGAAAATGCTGTTAAACCAAATGTACCGAATAACACAACTTTTTTGTTACCGATTTTGTCACTTAAACGACCAAATATAAATGCTAATGGCACCATAATAACCATAACACTTGTAATAAGGATGGTACTAACTGTTGTTGAAATACCAATTACTTCGTCCAAGTATGACGGCATATATGAAAGTAACATGTAGTTTGTAATATTAAAGAACGCAACTGCTATAAAGCAAACGATAATATCTTTTTTGTGATTTTGAATAATTGAAATGAATGGTTCTGGTTTTTCATCATTATCAGAAATATCATTTTCAAAAATTGGTGTTTCATCTAAATGTCTTCTTAAATAAAGTCCAACTAAACCAAGTGGTGCACCTAGGATAAATGGAATTCTCCAACCCCATGCTTGCATTTGTGCATCTGATAAACCAATAAATAATCCACTTGCTAATAACGAAGCTAAAATATAGCCACCTAAAGTACCAATTTCTAATCCACTACCTAAAGCACTTCTTCTATTGTCTGGAGAAGATTCTGCAATATATACCATTGCACCCGCATATTCCCCACCAGTTGAGAACCCTTGAATAATTCTCGCTATTAGTAATAAGACTGGTGCCCAAATACCTATTTGATCATAAGTAGGCAATAATCCAATTAATAACGTTGAAGCTGCCATCAATACGATAGTAGTTGTAAGCACAGTTTTTCGGCCAAGTTTATCGCCGATTTTACCAAATATAATACCACCAAGTGGTCTCATTAAGAACGCAATTGCAAATGTAGCAAAAGTAAATACTAATTTCAGTTCATCATTTTCAACTGATGTAAAGAAATTCTTACTAATGATAATTGCTAAATAAGAATAAAGACCAAAGTCAAACCATTCCATAGCATTACCAATACCTGTAGCATAAACACTTTTTTTAGTTTGTTTCATATCTACAACATTTATTTTATTCTTGTTGAATTTCATGTTTTTATAAACACCCTTTCAATATAGTTATGTATACTACCATATTGAAAAATAAGCACAACTGTAATTTTACACTTTGTTGAGCGTTCACTTTTGTGAAAAGCACCACAAACACATAAGCTTAGTAGCCTTATAAGTGGTCGACCAATTTTGTAATATTACTCATATTTCTTAGATAATTTTATAAAAAAACAGAAAAAAACTTATTTCAAAGCTTTTTTTCTGTTCAAGTTATTTTAAATGATTTCAATCTTTGAACCGACTTGAAGTGAAACAAGTGGTTTGTCTTCTAAATATAATGATCCAGATTGTTCTGCATTTGTACTTCCATCAAATTTTAAAGTAATATGCCCTAAATCATTTAAATTTTTATTTACTGCAGAACCGACTTTTGTAATTCCATATTCTGTTCCATCAATAACTAATTTGTTTGATTCAGTAATCTCATTTTCAACTCGATTAATATCAATAATGTAACAAAAATCTACTAATTCATCTGGTGCGTTATCACCGAATAATATAATCATCTTTTCTGCTTCAAATGCATTAGCATCTTTTCCTATTTTTTTAATCTCTGTTTGATACATATCATTTACTCTCCTTAATTATTTATATAAACCAAAGCTTGCTAACCAGGCGACGAACACCCTAGGTACACCGTTTAAGAACCTTGAATATAGAACAGATGGTACACCAACTTCAATCGTTTTAGTTTCTGCTTCTGCTAAACCTAAACCAACCGGAATAAAGTCTGCAGCATTTTGTGTATTTATTGCAAATAATGCTGGTAATGCTAAATGAGGAGGGATGTTACCTTTACCAATTTCAACACCAATAAGTGTTCCTAATACTTGGCCAATAACGCCACCAGGTCCTAATAATGGACTTAAGAATGGTAATGAACATATCAGTCCAATAGCTAATAATCCCCAAATATTACCTGCTAATGGTGACATGAATTTAGCAAATAAATCTCCAATTCCTGATCCTTGAATAATACCAATTAGCAAAGCAACAAATCCCATAAATGGAATAATTGTATGTAACATCGTTTCTACTGCATCGCGTGCAGCTTGGTAGAAAGTATTGATTACTTTACCTGCACCTAAGCCAATTTTAGTTAAAAGTGATTTATTCTCTTGCTCTGCTCTTGTTTCCATAATTTTTTTATTCTTAGAATAAGTCGTTTTTTCTTCTGAAGTATCTGCAGAATTGTTAGAGTCAGTATGATTACCAGTAGAATTATTTTCTCCAGCTACTGTCACTTGATCAACATCCACGTTAGAAACATAAATTTCTTCAGTAATATATTGTCTTAATGGACCACTTTTACCAGTTGCCATTATATTTACTGTAGGGATACCTTTTTGAGGATATATACCACATCTCAAAGTTCCACCACAATCAATTACAGCAACCATAATCTCATCTTCAGGTACTGATGTTTCAAAACCATTAACTGGTGTTCCTCCAGTTATTTCACAAATTTTATCAACGATATCTGGTTTATGACCACCAGTAACATACATAACTTTATCTTTTTTACCTTCAATACCTATTTCTAATGGTCCGCCAAATCCACCTGAACCTTTTACAATTTTAGCTTTTTGACTCATTTTATGTCACCTCACCCTTCAAGTTTAACTTCAGTACTTAATTTAACTTTTTGTTGTTTCTCAACATAACTTGTTGTAAAGTCTGTTACCCATCCACCAATAAAGTTCATAACAAGACCAACTAGTAAATATCTAACTGCTAAATCTGTCATTGGTAATCCCAACTGTTGAATACCATTTGCAATCCCCATAAAAATAAATAACTCTGCTGGGTTTATATGTGGGAAAATACCATTACTTGTATGTGCAAATTGTGCAGCTGAAGCAAAATAACTTGGTTTATATTTTTCAGGCATAAATCTACCGAGCGAATGTACCATTGGATTTGCTAACATAAACGATCCTAGGAATGGTAATACTAAATATCTTAATAATGGGTTTTTGGATGATTTTTGAGCAATAATATTAATGCGGTGCTCCCCGATTAATTGAATTAAAGTATTCATTGCAATTAATAACATCAGAACGAGTGGTACAATTGTTGTCATCCAGTCTATAAATGTATCTGCACCTGTTTGAAATAACTTAATAAATCCTTCAGCTAACTTAACTATGAAGTCCATGTTGATTTACTCCCTTCTTTTTTGAACATTCCATTTATTTTTTTAACTGCCTTCATCATTGGAGATGGAATCTTCTCAATTTCTCCTCCTGATTGAATGACGTTAAACGTATGTTGTGCGTCCAATATTGCTTTAATTAACAACTTGTTATATTTTTTCAAGTCTGTATCTCTTAATTTATTGATTTTATAACCATCTAAACCTTTTAATTTTTTAAATTTAGAAAATACGGTTACCCCTTGCATATATCTCGCTTCTTCTATTTCATTTCGATTATTTATTTGTAGTAAAACGAGTGTCCCAGCTTTTAAAATTGCTGGTCTTCTACCTATTGCTACACGCCCTTTTTCACGCATATTTGTATAATGCTTTGTAAAATTTTTAATTTGAAGTAGTCCTAATAAATACTGAATTACAAATCCAACAGCTAACATGATAATCAATATAATAAAAAACATAACTAACCTCCGATTTCTTTATTTAGTATATGTGCAAGCGATATATAATCCGTATCACGATTGATTTTTTCAATGATATAACTGTTAGCTGTAATTGCTAATATTTCTTCATATAACCGAATTAGTACCGCTTCATTACCTTCGTTTTCTGGTGTTGCTACCATTACAATAATTTTTACATTTTCATAATCTAATAGAGGTTCATCTAATATACAAAACTTCACCCATATATCATTTAGACTGTGGCTAGTATGAGGGAAGCCTAATAAACCAGTTATAGTAGATTTATTATCTTCTCTTTCTAGGATTCTATTCGAAAAGCTAGAATCTACTTTCTCTTCATCAATCATTTCAAGTGATAAATAGCGAATGACATCTTTGTAGTTCATTCTTTTACTAATATGATAAACATCAGACTCGTTTATAAAATCAACTAAAATACTATTATTAAATAATTGGCGATTATTAACATCTTTATATATTAGAAACTGCTCTATCTTAAGTTTCAAAGCTTGCTCATCTAAAATATTATCTACATAAATAATTTTATTGAATAATCTATTACTTTTTATTGTTGAAACTACTAAATCAAATTGATCTATATCATTCAATTGAATTTGATTTTCATTTATTACTTTCACTTGAATATCTTTACCAAAGATTCTTTCTAATTGCACTGTGACCAATTTTCCACTACTTAATCCCTGGTCTGTTATAAACGCAATCGTCTTTATTTCTTTTAACTTTTGTTCTAATTGCTGCAAGTAAACACTAAAATAAATTGATAAAAATCCAAGTTCATTTAAAGGAACTTCTATATCTAATTCTTTTTCAATATTTTCTGCAAGTACCTTTGATAATTCATAAGCAAATGGATATCTCTTTTTAACCTCATCTATTAAATCATTATGAATATTAATTTCGAATATGAGCCTATTAATGAGATATTTGATATGGAGTTTTATATCATTACTGAACAGTTGCTCATCTATTTTTATAGTGTAGTAAAAGTTAATGTCTTTAATAGTATTTTCAATAATACTATTAAGTATTGTCTGATCTTGTTCATTTATCATTTCATCAATAATTGAAGCTCTCCTACCTATAATTTGAAAAACGATTAGTAGTATTTCTAAATTTGGAAATACAACTTCATAATGCTTCTCAATATAACCCTTTATATCACTAACAACTTTGAAGTCTTCCGAATCATAAACTCTCTCGTCTATTTGAACATTTTGTTGAATATTAAATCCTTCGTCTAACCTAGTTAATATGACCTGTGTAGAAAGTCTTAATCTTCTATAACTAGTAGCGTCTAAGTTAAACTTCTCTTGAATATTTTTTAATATTTCATTTATACGTTCTGGTAAAATAGTACTTTTGTATTGATTTGGAAAACATTCAATCAATACTTTCCTTATTTCAATTTCAGTACCTTCGATTCTGAGTCCTACATTTTGAGTACCTTTAATTTCAACTTTGTAATTTTTTAATATATTTTTTATTTCTATCAAAGTATTATTAACGATACTTTTACTCAAATACAGCTCTTCAGCAATATCATCGATTGTGCAAATACCATTATTCAATAAATAATTAAAAACACTTTCCTCTCTAGCTTCTACTTCATGAATGCTTTTATTTATATTATTTTTTAGTTTTTGTAAAATATTAAAGAATACTGATTCATCTAATACAATCATCGATATTTCATGGTGATCTTTAATAATACTAATTGAGCCACCAAAATGTGTAAGTAATTGATTAATATAGTTAGATAAAGTTCTTTGTGATACAGAAAGTTGGTGGGCAAGTTTATCAGTTGATATATGTTCTTTCTGCAATACTTCTATTACTAATAAATGTTTTTTATTCAACAACATAACTTCCCCACCTTTCTATCTCTTAATTTAACCTCTTGATTTACCACCAGAAATGTTAATTGTTGTTCCCGTAATATAGCTCGATTTATCTGAGCTTAAATAACAAACTAAATCAGCTACTTCTTTTAATTCTCCAACTCTTCTTAATGGTATAGATTTTGAATAATCACCATTAAGCTTATCGACAGTTGTATTTCTACTATAAGCTAATGCTTCCTCATATTGTTTAGTTCGTAATCCAGTTTCTTCTAATATTCCTGGAGCAATTGCTACAACTTTAATATTATATTTACCTAATTCTTTAGCCCAACTTCTCGTAAATCCTATTAATGCGGCTTTTGTAGCAGAATATATACTTTGACCTTCTGATCCTTCTTGACCAGCTTCACTTGCTATATTAACAATAATACCTTTGTTATTTTTTACGAATTGTCTACCTACTTCTTGGCTAAATAATATAGGTCCTTTTAAATTCACACCAAACATTAAATCTAAATCTTTCATATTTATTTCGTATTCTGGTTTTTCACCTTTAACATCCACTAATAATCTAGGTAAGTTTATGCCTGCATTATTAACGAGTACATCAATTTGAGATTGCTCTTCCAAAATTTGACTAACTGTACTTTGAACCGCTTCTTCATCTGTAACATCCGTTTGAATAAAATAATAATTTTCATTATCAATTGGATTATCTTTTAAATCTACATTATATACAATTGCACCATTTTCTAATAGAGAATTCACAATCTGTCTACCGATTCCAGATGTTCCACCTGTAACAATTATGACTTTACGTTCTATCTCTAACCAATTATTAGACATATCTTTTGCCTCCTAAGTAATTTGTAAATTCATTATAGTATTAAACGCTTTCACAATTAATTTGGAATTTTATGCATAAATTTGAAAACGCTAAAATAATAGAATTTTTGTTATCTCATATTGAAGCATCTTACACAGATTTACATTCCTAAAAGCGTTATACTAAATATAAATCATCACAAATGGAGGTTTTGTAAATGAAACGATTTGATATGTTGATTATTGGTTTTGGTAAGGCTGGTAAGACGCTTGCTAAAGATTTTGCAGGGCAAGGTCAGAAGGTCGCGGTTATTGAGCAGGATTCAAATATGTATGGTGGTACGTGTATCAATGTTGGTTGTATTCCGACTAAGACATTACTCCATGAAAGTCTGGAACATCATTCATTTTCCGAAGCAATGGATCGTAAGAAAGATGTTGTTGCCGCTTTAAATAAGAAGAATTTCAACAACCTTAATTCTGATGACAATATCGAAGTGTACACTTATAAAGCACATTTTAAAGATAACCATACGGTGGTACTTTTAAATGAATCTAATGAAACAGTTGAAACGATTCATGCGGATAAGATTGTCATTAATACGGGTACGCGTTCAAATATTCCTGAAATAGATGGTATTGAGACTACTGAAAATATTTATGATTCTAAAGGGATTATGGCTTTAGATCACTTACCTGAAACGCTTGTTATTGTTGGTGCTGGTTATATTGCATTAGAATTCGCGACAATCTTTTCAAAATTAGGCAGTAAAATTAAAATCGTACATCCTCGTAAGCATGTATTAGTAACTGAAGATAAAGACATTGCTTCTCTTATTTATGACGAAATCATTAGTCATGATATTGAATTTATTGATGAAGCTGAAGTAACTGCCTTTTCTACTAAAGATAATCGTCCTGTTGTGCATACTTCTCAAGGTGATATAACAGGTGATGAGGTATTACTTGCGACTGGTCGTGTGCCTAATACTGATTTAGCTTTAGAAAATACAAATATCGAACTTGGAGATAAAGGTGAAATTAAAGTTAATGAACATCTACAAACTTCTGTAGACCATATTTATGCTGTCGGAGATGTTAAAGGTGGTCCTCAATTTACTTACATTTCATTAGACGATTACCGTATTGTTAAAGACCATTTAGTTGGCAAACAGCACCGCACAACAGAAAATAGAGGATATGTGCCTTACACAGTATTTCTAGATCCTCCACTTTCAAGAATTGGCTACACTGCAAGTAAAGCTAAGAAAAATGGTCACAATATTTTAGAAGGTCAAGTTGAAGTGAAGAATATCCCTCGTCATAAAATCAATCATGATGACAGAGGTTTATTTAAAGTTGTTGTAGATGCTGATAGTAAACTCATTTTAGGTGCAAGTCTTTATGGTAAAGAATCTGAAGAATTGATTAACATTCTGAAACTTGCAATGGATCAACAAATTCCATATACCGTTTTAAGAGACAACATTTATACGCACCCTACAATGGCTGAATCATTTAACGATTTATTTAATATTTAAATTTAGTCAAAATAGGTCAAATTATTTGAAATCAAAATCTTACTCGGTCACAATAGTAGTATCAATCATTATAGGAGTGATTTCATGTCTGAAGAAAAACATAACGAAAAAGATATACTTACAGAAAAGTTATTAGAAACACGTACGGTTATTATTACCGGGGAAATCAATGATAAAGTCGCAAAAGAAGTCGGCAATCAGCTACTACTATTAGAAGCAATGAGTGATGAACCTATTAATCTATTTATTTCAAGTCAAGGCGGTCATGTAGATTCAGGTTATTACATTCATGATATGATTAATTTCGTTAAACCAGAAGTTAATATTATTGGCTCTGGTTGGGTAGTAAGTGCAGGTGTTATTATTTATTTAGCTGGTAAAAAAGAAAATCGCTACAGTTTACCTAATACAAGATTCATGATTCATCAGCCTTCTGGCGGTGTACAAGGTCAATCTGTTGAAATGGAAATCACAGCTAAAGAAATTATTCGTACAAGACATAAAATTAATGAATTAATCGCAAGAGAAACTGGCCAAGATATTGAAAAAGTAGAAAAAGACACTGGCCGTGACTACTGGTTAAGCACACAAGAAGCAAAAGACTATGGATTTATTAATAAAATTATTAAATCTCGCGATGAAATAAAATAAAGAAATATGAAAGGCAGGGGCTACGATAGCCCCTGCCTTTTCTATATTACTTAATATTCTCATCTACCATACGTTTCATAATAGACAATGGTCCAGTTGATGCGATTGTTGAGACATAATTTACGAGTTCTTCTACAGATACACGATTTTCATCTGATACCCAATATTTGATCATCGACATCATTGAACCAACTACATAACTTAAGTAGTAATTTTCTGGAATGCCAAATACATTATCCTTATTACCTATTAAATGCTTAATATTACTTCTCACTATATCTGCTAGTTGTTCTTCGATTTGACTTTTACGTTCTAAGTTCAGAATCACTTGATAAAATTCCATATTTTGCTCAATATGTGTAATGACATTTTTAATGACTTTATTCGCAAAGTCTTCAATAAAACGATCACTCGTCTTAGTGGATAAATCCATCTTTCTAATATCTACAAACCCTTTAATTTCTTCAATTTGTTCATTTTCCATTTCATCTAACAATGCATATTTATCTTCATAATTTAAATAAAAGGTTCCTCTATTAACATCTGCTAAATCTGAAATTTGTTGTATCGTAATACGATCAAGGTTATTTTCTGTTAACAAATGAATAAATGCTTGTTTGATTGCTCTTTTACTTTTTCTTACGCGTCGATCTTCTGCCATTTTTAACTATTCTCCTTATTTTAATGAACAATTTTCATGTATTTGTTGATTAATAAACGTATCGTAAGCAATTGACGATTGTAACTATCTTAAATTCTATTATAATAAACAATGTTATTAATAATCAACACAATGTTCATTAATAAGGAGGAAAAAATATGAATATTTTCAAAAAGAAACTTTTTTGGATGACACCTATTCTAGTAATCGTCATACTTTTATTATTAGCGATTGCTTTTATTCCAGCATATAATCCAGAACCTAAATCAGTACCAATTGCGATTGTGAACCAAGATAAAGGTACAACAATGCAAAACAAAGATGTCAATATCGGGAAAACTTTTGCGGATAAAATAAAAGATAATAAAGATTTATCAGATAAAGTTGAATGGGTAGATGTAGATAAAAAGAAAGATTTAAAACAAGGCTTCAAAGACAACAAATATTATGGCGCGTTAATTTTAGATGAAAATCTTTCGAAAGATTCAATGAGTAAAGTTCAAAAGACTGTTCAAGACGCAAAAATTAAAGAAATGCAGTCACAAATGAAAGAAAAAATCGAAAGTGGACAAATTCCACCTGAACAAGCTAAAAAAATGCAAGAACAAAACAAAGTTGAACCTGTTAAAGTGAAGCAAGGACAAGTTGAGATTATCGTTAACGAAGGTGCAAGCATGCAAGGTGCACAACTCGCGAATACAATGTTAACGACTATCGGAGATCAACTGAATACACAAATTTCTAAACAAGGTATCCAAACTTTAGATAAAATGGATGTCGACGTTTCAGCTTCAGATATTCAAGGTATCACAAATCCAATTAAAGTGGATAAAACAAACATGAACGCTGTTAAATCACATCAAGCTAACGGAAACTTACCACTCTTAATGTTTACACCAGTATGGTTAGCATCATTAGTTGGCTCAGTTGTTCTATTCTTCTCATTCAGAACAAGTAATAATATCACAATTAAAGACCGAATTATCGCTTCAATTGGCCAATTAGGCGGCGCTATTGTTACAGCATTAATCGGTGGATTTGGATATATTTACTTTATGACGCACGTATTAGATGTAACAATTAACGAACCAACTAAAATCGGTTTATACATTTCAATCGCAATCCTAGCTTTCATCAGTCTAATCTTAGGATTTATGACATGGTTAGGTGTGAAAGCTATTCCATTATTTATGGTATTGTTATTCTTTAGTTTGCAACTCATTATGTTACCAACACAAATGTTGCCACAATTTTATCAAGACTATATGATTGGATGGAATCCATTTAGACATTATGCAGAAACATTAAGAGGCCTATTGTATTTACACCACGATATCGAACTTAATAGCACAATGTGGATGTTTATAGGCTTTATCATATTTGGCGGTGTATCAGCTATATCAGCAGCTATTATTAGAAAACATAGCGAAAAAAGAACAGAAGTACCATCATAAAAAAGGAGACCAGCTCGGGCGAGCTGGTCTTCTTTTTATAATATTTCTTTAGCTTTAAGTACCGCTTCTTCCGTAATTTCATGACTGTTAACCCATGCCTCTGTCACTGTTGCGTTACGTTCTTTAAATATTTCTATTACGCGCTCGCTTTGTGCGTTTGTAACGATTGGATCTCTTGCACCCATTGATAAAAAGACATTAAAATGAGATAAATCTTTATGGTTATTTTCTAAATCTAATGGATAAAGTGGTGCAAAAAGCAATGCTTTTTGGAATGGTGTTTGTTCTCTTAATATGAGATTAATCGCCATATTAGAACCATTAGAGAATCCTACTGGAATAACATCTTCTAATTTAAACCCATATTCTTTAGATGATTCTTCTATAAATTGAAACAGTTCTTGTCCTCTATACTCTAAATCTTCTAAATCATACTGCCCTTCTCCGAGTCTTTTGAAGTATCTAGCCATACCATTTTCAGATACTTCACCTTTAACACTCAAAATACTATAAGTCGGAGCAAGCATTTCTGCTAATGGTAATAAATCTCTTTCATCTCCACCTGTTCCGTGAAGTAATAGAAATACTGGTTTACCTTGTGCACCTTGTTTAAATATATGTTTCATATTTACTATCTCCCATCATATTATGGTCTTTCGATTGTGAATGTGTGTCCAATTTCTGCATAATCATTCCCTGCAAGTCTGCTTACCGCATTGAGCTCTTCTTTATTAATATAGCCATCATTATAGATACGCTCGTCAAAATGATAATACTTTACTTCTAACAGTAATAAATCTGAAATAGGTTGTCCGTCTTTTTCAATAACAATATCATCATATAGAACCGCTTCAAATCGAACTTTACTTTGCTTCAAGCCTTTCACAGATACTTCAACTGAATCTACTGTTTCAAAATTCGTACGTTCTAGTTCACTCTCTTCATGACTGAGTAGAGCTGCAGTTTGATTCGCATCACGCACATTATCAGTATCTACAATATGCACGACCGCTTCTTTATTCTGAACGATATTTCGTGCAGTATCTTTCATTTCACCATTCACTCTTTGTACTGCAACGGAAAGAATCGGTGGGTCTGAAGATACAACATTGAAAAAGCTAAACGGCGCTATATTCAATACGTTATCATCTGATTCTGTCGTTACTAATGCAATTGGTCTAGGAATAATAGATCCTATTAACAATTTATAATTTTCTTTCTGCGATAAGACTTCTGGTCGTATCTCCTTCATCTTAACCACACCTTTTCTTATTAATGTTTTCTACTTGTATCAAAAGCTTTAATTTCAGATTCAATGTAGTCACGTTTTGCTTCTAAGAATGGTGGTAATGCAAGACTTTCACCTAATGTTTCATAAGGTTCATCTCCCATAAATCCTGGTCCATCAGTTGATACCTCAATAAGAATATGACCGATTCTTGCATATAGCGCTTCAAAATAATATCTATCGACATTACCTGAGTTACCAATACGAAGTTCGTTATATTTTGCTTCCCATGCTTTAATCGCTTCATGGTCTTTTAATCTGAATGATACGTGATGTACTTCACCGTAACCTTGTCTTGCTTCAGGACTTTGGTCGTCTTTTCTCAAAATAACTTGTCCACCGTTACCGCCTTCTCCAACTTCTAACAATGTCACGTTATCTTCCTCAATAATTGGTTTCATACCGTAAACTTGTTTCAATACAGATTTAAAGTCTTCGTAATAGCTCACTGTAATTTCAATTGGTCCCAATCCATAAATTGCTTTATCTTCAGGTACTGGACCATTTTTCCAAGGAATACCTGGTTTAACACCTTCATTTAATTCATCTGAAATTAATTGATATCTTTGACCATCTTCTTCTTCAAAAGGTAATACCTTTTTACCGAATAAATCTTGAATACCGTCATGTTTAACGCCAAATTCTTCAAAGCGATTTAAATAATATTCAAGCGCTGCATCGTTTGGCACTCTGAATGCTGCACGGCTAATTGAATTTGTACCACGACTACCTTTCGGGTTATTTGGAAAATCAAAGAATGTCATGTCTGTACCTGGAGACCCTTGATCATCTGCGAAAAATGTATGGTACGTATATATATCATCTTGGTTTACTGTTTTCTTAACTAAACGCATACCTAGTACTTGTGTGAAAAATTCATAGTTTCTTACTGCATCATTTGTCATTGCAGTTACGTGATGGATACCGATAAGTTCTGGTTTACTCATAATAGTTTCCTTCTTTCTTTATTTTTATTTCGAATTCGAAATAATAAGTTGTAAAAAAATTTGCGCTATCCCCTACTCAGTAGAATTTGCGCTTATTTTTTTAAGTGCTCTACGAAAAATCGCAAGCTCTTCGTCATCTAATATCGAAAATGCTTTTTCAATTGTTTCGGCATGTTGTGGAAAAATACGTTCCATCAATTCATGGCCACTTTCAGTCAGAACAGCATATGTAATACGTTTATCTTGCTCATCTTGTCGACGTGTTACATATCCTTTCTTAACAAGTTGATCGATGACGTAAGTTGTACTACTGCTTGCAATTAAGATGCGTTGTTTTACTTTTTGAATAGGTTGATCACCTTTATGATATAAAAGTTCCATTACAGCAAATTCAGTAATATTTAAACCGTAGTTCTTCATATCTTGTTTAACAATACGATCTAACGTATCATTTGTACGTTTTATACCTACTAGCGCTTTTAATGATTCTTTCGTTCTATCCATGTTCATCACCTATTCAAATATTATTTCGATTTCGAGATAATTGTAACGCTCTTCCAAATAAATGTCAACAGTTTTGAGTATAAAAAATATACTAACTTTGTTTTTATTATATTTTCAATATTCTAACAAATTTAATTTAGTTGATTTTTAATAATGTTTAACCTATAATTCTTATTGAAAAACTAAGGTATTTATTAATTTATATTGGGGTAATGGGATGAAAGCATTCGATTTAATCGGGAATACACCACTTGTCTTATTGGAACATTACAGTACAGACAACGTGAAAATATTTGCGAAATTAGAAAGTTATAACTTAGGTGGCAGCATTAAAGATCGACTCGGCAAGCATCTAATAGAACATGCACTAGCTGAAGGTAATATTCGTTCTGGAGATACGATAGTTGAAGCCACTGCCGGTAACACAGGTATAGGACTTGCTATCGTAGCGAACCATTACAATATGAACTGCGTTATCTTTGCACCTGAAGGCTTTTCTGAAGAAAAAATGAATATCATGAAAGCTTTAGGTGCTGAAGTAAGAAGAACACCACGTTCTGAAGGTATGTTAGGTGCGCGTCAACAAGCACAGACCTACTCTGAAGAATACAGCGGTTATTACATCAATCAATTTGAAAATGAAGAGAATCCACAAGCATATGTTCATACTTTAGCGACAGAAATTCTTGAACAATGTCCAGACATCACACATTTGATTGCTGGCGCTGGTTCTGGCGGAACTTTTACAGGAATAGCTTCAGTCATGAAAGAACATCAAGTACGTAATATCATTGTAGAACCTGAAGGAAGCATTCTTGCTGGTGGCGAAACGCATGCTCACGATACTGAAGGTATTGGCGTTGAAAAGTGGCCACCATTTCTAAAGCGAGATTTAATCGATGATATTAAAGTTATTTCCGATCAAGATGCATTTACAAATGTATCAGGTCTTGCATTAAATGAGGGTATTCTTGCTGGTAGTTCATCAGGCGCAGCATTACAAGCAGCAATTGACCTTTCAAAACAAATCGAACAAGGGCATATTGTCGTCATTTTCCCTGATGGCAGTGATAGATATATGTCTAAAAATATATTTAATTATGGAGGAAAAGATTATGAATAAAAAGACATTACTCATCCATGGTGGTAAAACAACAGATGCATATACAGGTGCGGTAACTACACCGATTTATCAAACAAGCACTTATGAACAAGACGGAATCGGAAATTTAAGACAAGGTTATGAATATTCAAGAACAGCTAACCCTACTCGTACTGCATTAGAAACATTAATCGCGGATTTAGAACACGGTACAAATGGTTATGCTTTCGGTTCTGGTATGGCAGCAATCTCAGCAGTCATCATGTTATTAGACAAAGGTGACCATATTTTAATTAATTCAGATGTATACGGTGGTACTTATCGTGCATTAACAAAAGTATTCTCTCGCTTCGGTATTAATTTTGATTTTATCAATACAACGGATGTAAGCAATATCGAATCTTCTATTAAAGATACTACTAAAATGTTATTTATTGAAACACCATCAAATCCGTTACTTCAAGTAACAGATATTAAAGTAGCAAGTGACATCGCTAAAAAACATGACATGTTAACTGTTGTAGATAATACATTTATGACACCTTATTACCAAAATCCACTAGACTTAGGTGCTGATATTGTTCTTCACTCAGCTACTAAATACTTAGGTGGACATAGTGATGTTGTTTCAGGCTTAGTTGTAACAGCTAACGAAAGCCTTGGAGAAAGAATTGGTTTCATCCAAAATTCAACTGGTGGTATTTTAGGACCTCAAGATAGTTATTTATTAACACGTGGTATCAAAACATTAGGTTTAAGAGTAGAACAAATTAATAGAAACGTTAAAGAAGTCGTAGCATTATTAAACAAACATGAAAATGTTGTTAAAACAATTCACCCACTAAACGAAGACCATGTGAATCGAGACATTCACTTCGAACAAGCCTCAGGATACCCAGGTATCATTTCATTTGAAGTCGCTGATGTAGAAAAAGCAAAAGAAGTGATTAAACATACAAAATTATTCACATTAGCAGAAAGTTTAGGCGCAGTAGAAAGTTTAATTTCAGTACCAAGTCTTATGACACATGCATCAATACCAGCAGAAATTCGTCATAAAGAAGGTATAGCAGACGGCATGATCCGTTTATCTATCGGTATAGAAGATACAGAAGACTTAGTAGAAGACTTAAACCAAGCATTAAATCAAATATAATAAAAAGAAAGGCTGAGACAGCGGAAATTGACCGCTATCTCAGCCTTTTTTTCATATTTGAGATCTGCTGGAAGCATGTATTTGGTGTGGTATGGCGGTATCTGTGGAGCGAATGTTGCTAGATTGGGTAGTGTTGCAATATTTGGGCGAGCTATGTTGCTTGTTTGGGCTGTCTTGCAACATACGGATGCTCTATGTTGCTTGTTTGGGTAGTCTTGCAATATATGGGCGAGCTATGTTGCTTGTTTGGTCAGTCTTGATAAATACAGCACTTCTATTTATCTTGTTTGGTCAATCTTGATAAATACAATGCTTCTATTTATCTTGTTTAGTCAGTCTTGATAAATACAATGCTTCTATTTATCTTGTTTAGTCAGTCTTGATAAATACAATGCTTCTATTTATCTTGTTTAGTCAGTCTTGATAA